>CBFHUV010000015.1:0-26692 GCA_965659055.1 Polaribacter sp. | reverse complement strand
GACCATTAGGATCTCCTTGTTTACTAGGGCTTGCGGTATTTTGATTTTCGGTAGCATTGGATTCTTTGGTCTCCATGGCCGCAAAAGTCTTTAAGAAATTTTCTGTCAATCGACGAAACTCCAATTCATTAAAGATGGCTTTGGTGGCCTCGATATCGGGTTGACACATTTCAAAGTTTTCTTCGTGAAACTCTACAGGAACATCAAGCATGATGGTTGCCAACTCTTTAGAGAGCAATCCCAATTCTTTTGCTCCTTCGATTTTCTCTTTCATTTTCCCTTTTAAATCAGCAGTATTGGCCAAAAGGTTTTCAATACTTCCATAGGTTTCTAAAAACTTTTTAGCAGTCTTTTCTCCAACACCCGGTAAGCCAGGAATATTGTCGACAGAGTCTCCCATCATTCCCAGGAAATCGATCACCTGTTCTGGCCGTTCTACTCCAAATTTTTCTTGTACTTCTGGAATTCCCCATACTTCATAGCCGCCTCCAAAACTTCTAGGACGGTACATAAAGATGTTCTCTGAAACCAATTGAGCAAAATCTTTATCTGGTGTTACCATAAAGGTTTGATAACCTTCTTTTTCTGCTTTTTTAGCGAGTGTTCCAATAATATCATCGGCTTCAAACCCCTCTTTTACTATGGCCGGAATTTTCATAGCCTCCAATATTTTTTCTATATATGGAACCGCAAGCCTTATGGCTTCTGGAGTCTCTTGTCTATTGGCTTTATAAGTAGGGAAGGCCTCGGTACGAGCAACACTGCCGCCACGATCAAAACACACAGCCAAATGATCTGGGTTTTCTCTTTTAATTACATCCAATAATGAGTTGGTAAAACCTAAAATTGCTGAGACATCTAGTCCTTGCGAATTGATTCTTGGATTTTTGATAAATGCGTAATAACCTCTAAAAATTAATGCGTACGCATCCAATAAAAATAGTCGTTTCTGTTTTGCCATAGGTTCATTTGCTTCGATTCGATAAAGCTACGAAACTTTAACAGGATGTTAAAATTGATTTTGCTTTTAACAAGTATATTTGTCTGATTTTTAAAAAAGAGATATGTCGCGTTGGATCATCCGAATTGCCCTCCTTGTAATTTTAATTTTTTTCTTAGAATTTTATGCATTTCAGGCAATTAAAACCATTACCAAGAACAAAATTATCCGATTTCTATGGATATTTATGGGTTTGGCAGTGTATGTAAACTTCTTTTATGTGTTACTAACCTATTCTAGGGTCGATGGACAGACCAAACAGTTTCAATGGGCAGTTGGGCTTCTGATTACTGTTTTGTTGCCAAAATTATTGATTCTTTTTGTGCTTTTTGGGGAAGATATTGTTAGAGGAGTTCAAAAGTTAATTTCTGTTGTGTTTGATGGTCAGACAAAACCCCTAGTTGGAAGGCGTAAATTTGTTTCTCAATTGGCCTTCGGGCTTGCGAGCATTCCCTTTGCTTCTTTTATTTATGGAATCATTCAAGGTAAATACAACTACAAAGTATTAAAATATCAATTGACTTTTAAAGATTTGCCTGAGGCTTTTAATGGCTATACCATCACACAAATTTCTGACATTCATTCGGGAAGTTTCACTAATAAAGAGAAGATTGAATATGCGGTTGATTTAATCAATCAACAAGAATCTGATTTGATGTTGTTTACAGGTGATATTGTGAACAACAAGGCCGACGAAATGGATAATTGGATTGAGGTGTTTCATAAATTAGAGGCAAAGGAAGGCAAGTTTTCAATTTTGGGAAATCATGATTATGGTGATTACAACGATTGGGAAAGCGCCATCGAAAAGGAGAGAAATTTTCAAAAAGTGAAAGAAGTTCATCAAAAAATTGGTTTTGATTTGCTGTGTAATGAGCATCGGCATTTGGAAAGAAATGGTCAAAAAATTGCACTAATTGGAGTGGAAAACTGGGGCAAGGGAGGTTTTCAAAAGAAAGGCGATCTGAATATAGCCTCAGCTCAAATCCATAAAGATGAATTTAAGATTTTGATGAGTCATGACCCAAGTCATTGGGATGCTCAAGTAAAACAAAATGACTTTAATTATCATTTAACCTTAAGTGGTCATACTCATGGATTGCAAATGGGTATTGAGATCCCTGGATGGATTAAATGGAGCCCCTCTAAATATGTATATAAACAATGGGCGGGCTTGTATGAGGAATCAGGAAGATTTATTAATGTAAATCGCGGATTTGGCTATCATGCTTTCCCAGGTAGGGTAGGAATCTGGCCAGAAATTACCGTAATTACACTTAAAAAAGCTTGATAATCAGTTAATTTAAACAGAAATGCTATATTTGTAATACCACTGCAAGTTATTGCAGTTGTTTTTTTTCCTAAAACTAACGGAATATGACAAAATTTGGAGAATTAATAAACGTAGATAAGCCCGTTTTAATTGACTTTTACTTTGATTGGGCAGAAGAAGAAAACAACCTCGATACTTTAAAGGATGTTGCTGCTGCGCTAGGTGATAAGGCTAAAGTTATTAAGATAGATATAAAGAAAAACGAAATCCTTGCAGATACGCTGCGAGTAAAAGGAAATCCAACCTTTATGATTTATAAGAATGGCGAAATGAAATGGCGTCAAACAGGAGACCAAGATGCCAATACCCTTATTGGTTTGGTACAACAATACGTTTGATTCAATAAAAATTAACCGATCTTTTTAAAGGTATAGCCTAATTGACTAAAATGCTCTAAAACTTTTGGCAGTGCATAATAGACTTTTTGTGCTGCTTTTTCACTGTCGTGAAAAACAATAATACTGCCATTTTCTGTGTTTTTAAGTACATTTTGTAAACACTGCTCTTCGTTAATCTTAGCATCAAAATCAGCACTCAAAACATCCCACATGATATGTTGATAACCCAAGCTGATTAATTTGTCTGCTTGAGATTTTTTGATTTTCCCATAGGGTGGCCGAAACAGCTTGTTTTGATTGACAGACGAATCTAATTCTTGCATGTTTTTTTCAGCAATCAAAACATTCTCTATATATTTCTTGCAGCTATTTTTTAAGCCTTTTAAATGGTTTTGGGTGTGGTTGCCTATGCTGTGGTCTTCGGCTATAATGCGCTTAAAAATTTCAGGATGATTAACTGCATTTTTTCCAATGCAAAAAAAAGTGGCTTTGGCTTCAAATTTTTGAAGTTCATCCAAAACAAAATTCGTTACTTCTGGGGTTGGTCCGTCATCAAAAGTGAGGTAAATTTCTTTTTTCTGATTTCCAAAACGCCAAGTATACTTTTTAAAAAGATAGGGTATTATTCTTGGCGTTTTGGTCAGATACAGTTTCATGAACTACTCTTCTTCTGCGATTAAATGCTCAAAGAGTTTTACAGTGTCCATAAAATCTGCTTCCAGTTTTTTTGTATAGGTAGTATCAGGATCATTTCTGGTTACAGGATCCAAAATCCAACGTTTATAGATTTGCAAACTACTCTCAATTTCGTCTCCAATAGTGTTGTAAAACGAAGTGTCAAAAGTACTATACCAGCGCAATTTTTGCTGATATACCTCAATTAATTGAGCCGTAATTTCTCTGGCTTTTTCCTTTTCTCCAAGCTTGTAATACAATCTTGGATAGTCAATAACCATGGTGTAATATTCGTATTGATTTAGCGGCATTTTATCTAGAGACAGGTCAAGTATTTCTTTGGCCTTTTTATAATCTTTCTCATTGATAAAAGTTTCTGCCAAACGCATCATATTGTTTCGAATTGAAATAGAACTTCTCTTGGTTTGTTCATCCAAATAAATTTTGCCATCGTTGCTGTTTCTCCAGTCTACATTTTGAATAAAATCATACAATTTTTCAGAGTCAATTCGACCCATGTCCAACATGGTTTTATTTTCATTTGATGTAAAAATTGGAACTAGTTTATAAGCTACTCCGTCCAATTGCAAATAGTCTTTTAACCAAATATATTCGGCATCATCATTGGCTCCACCTGTAAAATAGATAGGTTGTTTCCAATCATTATTGGCCAAAATATCCAACATCAAAATTCTGTTTTTAGGAATGGCCGTGTCATTAATTGTAATGTCTATGTAGTCTACAATTTTATCTGCATCTTCTGCTTTTACAATCCCTGATTTAAGCACATTTTCTTTGTTTACAGGAATTCTAATTTTATTGGTAGGATAGGTCTTTAATTTTTCACCATCCTCTGTAGTATAATAGGTAACCTTATTGTCGCTCTCAATCCATTTCATAAAATTGTCAATGCTTATCACACTGTCTTTAAACTGCGGATGTGGCAAATGATAGGCAACATCTAAGGAGCCCACTTTATATTTGTCATGTGTTAATTGCGACGGAATTGGAGGCGCCTCGTAGGTGGCTCTTTTCATCTGGTCTATGTACCAATCAGTTGCAAACAAGCTGGTGTTGATTAGTTTGATATCTCTGCGCACACCCTCTACTTCTTGCATGTACCATAGCGGGAAGGTATCGTTGTCTCCTATCGTAAACATAATGGCATTGGGGTCACAAGACTCTAAATATGTTAAAGCGTTTAAATGTGTGGTATATCGATTTGATCTATCGTGATCGTCCCAGTTTTCTGAAGCCATAAGTGCAGGTACCGCCAAAAAGGAAAGCACTGTAACGCCAATCGCCGCTGTTTTTCTATTGCCATATTTTTTTAGATATTCAAACAAAGCAAAAACCCCCAGTCCTATCCATATTGCAAAAATATAGAAGGAACCGACAATCGCATAATCACGCTCTCGAACCTCAAATGATTTTGGATTGGTATAAAATATGACGGCAAAGCCAGTAAAGGCAAAAAACAGAAATAAGGAATAGGTGTTCTTTTTGTCAAATTTAATTTGATAAAACAAACCGATGAGTCCCAAAATTAATGGTAAAAAATAATAGGTATTTCGGCCTTTGTTATTTTTGACATCATCGGGCAAATTGGATTGAGACCCCAAGCGGGCTTCATCTATAAATTTAACCCCACTTAACCAGTTTCCATTGAAAATATCCAATTGTCCTTGGTTGTCATTTTGACGCCCCACGAAATTCCACATAAAATAACGACCATACATATACCCAAACTGAAAACTAAACATAAACTTTAGGTTCTCTGAGAAGGTCGGTCTTCTTTTTGAATTTGCTGGTATCCCTGCAATTGACTTGTAGTTTTGCTCGCGATCTGGATCTACCATTCGAGGGATAAAGCCTTTATGAGTGGAAGAATAGTTAGGAATTTTGTTTTTATAATCGTTAACGATTACATATTTCCCTTGAGCTTCGTCTTTTTCGTATTTGGGTTTGTCGTCTTTATAAGGTTGACTTTTATCTAACTCTCGGCGGCCATAAGTAATAGAATAATACGTATCATAAAAAACATTGGCATCACCATATTGCTCTCTGTTGTAATAGGCTAATAATTCTCTCGCACTTGAAGGGTTATTTTCGTTGATGGTGGTATTTGCATTTGCACGTATTGGCAACATAATCCATGAAGAGAAACCAATCATGATAAATAAGACACCCAGAATTAAGGTATTGGCAAGTAGTTGTTGTTTTTTACGAGTTCTTTTAAGACCGTAATAAAACAAGCCCACAAGAAGCAAACCAGCTATGATGCTCCCAGTATTAAATGGCATTCCTAAAGAATTGACAAAAAACAATTCAACACTACTAAAAAACTGAAGTGTAAAAGGAAATAAAAATTTAAAAACAAAAGCCAAAATTAAGGTCGCAATAATCGTTGCTATTGCGGTTGTTTTTATCGTGATGTTGTTGTACATTTTAAAAAAGTACAACATTACAACCGCAGGAATAACTAATAAAGATAAGATATGAACTCCAAAAGAAAGGCCCACCACAAAACAAATGACAATAAACCATCTGTTTCCTCGAGGTGTTTTCATTTCATTTTCCCATTTAAGCCCTAACCAAAATAAAAGTGCCATTAAAAACGAGGACATAGCATATACTTCTCCCTCTACGGCACTAAACCAGAAACTGTCAGAAAAGGTATAAGCCAAAGCCCCAACAATTCCGCTTCCTAAAACAGCAATGGTATTGGCCATGCTGTATTCTTCTTCTGATTTTATTAATTTTTTGGCCAAATTGGTAATGGTCCAAAACATAAATAAAATGGTAAAGGCACTGGCGAT
Source organism: Polaribacter sp. (assembly GCA_965659055.1). Classification (GTDB taxonomy): domain Bacteria; phylum Bacteroidota; class Bacteroidia; order Flavobacteriales; family Flavobacteriaceae; genus Polaribacter. The sequence goes on along the minus strand of CBFHUV010000015.1, from coordinate 20,527 downwards.
TGCAGACATTAGGTTGACCATTTTAGCGATCTCAGTAAGCTCACTGGTGAACATAGCGAAAAATGCGCCAAGCATCTGAAACAGGGGTGCTCCAGGAGGATGTCCTACTTCTAGTTTTACAGAGGTTGAAATGTACTCTCCACAATCCCAAGCACTTACTGTAGGTTCTAAGGTAAGGGTATAGGTGATTAAAGCAATGGCAAAAATAATCCATCCTGTAATGCTATCCCATTTTTTATAGTTGGCTGCTGTCATAATAGTTCTTAATAAGTATGAGGCGAATTTAGTAATTTATATCAAACTAAAAGAGGCTAAATTAGGAATCCTGTTGGCTTTTGATGCTAAAGAATTGTTAAATGAAAAAAAAATAAAAAAATGTTTGCAATATTGAAAGTTTGACTTAAATTTGCACCCGCAATTGGCCCATGGTGTAATTGGTAACACACCGGTTTTTGGTACCGACATTCAAGGTTCGAGTCCTTGTGGGCCAACAAAACCTCACTTATTAAAGTGAGGTTTTTTTATACTACTATTCAAAATTTTACTTAGATGGAAAATCTAAGAATTCAAAGCCCGAAGGAACTAGTTTCGTTTCATTTAAAAGCAAAGCTATTTGGGTATTAATGAATAAGTTAGTATATTTGCCCCGAAAATAACGTAAATGAAGAATGAAGGGGACTAAGCGTCCCCTCTTTTTATACCATAAATGGATACAAAAAAAGTTGAGTTTTTACTTGAAGAAGCCTTGGCGGAAAATCCAGCCTTATTTTTAATTAGTTTGGACTATTTGCCAGGAAATAAAATAAAGGTAGTGGTTGATGGTGATACTGGGATTTCATTAAAAGAGTGCATCCGAATTAGTAGAAACATTGAGCATAATATGGATAGAGAGGTTGAAGACTTTGCCTTAGAAGTTTCCTCACCTGATATTTCAGAACCCTTAAAAGTTCAAAGACAGTATCAAAAAAATATAGGTAGAACTTTAGAAGTAAAGGCAAATGACCAAATATTGGAGGGTTTTTTAAAAGAAGTAACAGATGATCATATCGTCTTAGCATGGGAAACCAGAGAGCCCAAACCAATTGGTAAGGGAAAAGTAACCGTAGAAAAAACAACTACGCTTACTCATAAAGAAATAACAGAAGCAAAAGTGAAGATAATTTTTTAACAAAAGAGTTGAATGGAAAATATAGATTTAATTGATTCATTTTCAGAATTTAAGGATAATAAAAGTATAGACAGGGTTACCCTAATGTCTATTTTGGAAGAAGTTTTTAGAGCTGCCCTTAAGAGAAAGTTTGGATCAGATGATAACTTTGATATCATTATCAACCCAGATAAGGGAGATTTGGAAATTTGGAGAAACCGAGTGGTGGTTGCAGATGGAATGTCTGAAGATGACAATGAGGAAATCGAGTTAACAGAAGCGAGAAAAATAGAACCTGATTTTGAAATCGGTGAAGACGTTTCTGAAGAAGTAAAATTATTTGATTTAGGAAGAAGAGCAATTTTGGCTTTGCGTCAAAACTTAATTTCTAAAATTCAAGAACACGATAGCACAAACATCTTTAAGCAGTTTAAAGATTTAGAAGGAGAATTATACAGTGCAGAGGTACATCATATCCGTCACAATGCAGTTATTTTATTAGATGACGAAGGAAACGAATTGGTATTGCCAAAAAGCGAGCAAATTCGATCTGACTTTTTTAGAAAAGGAGATTCTGTTAGAGCAGTTGTAAAATCAGTAGAACTAAGAGGAACTAAGCCTGCGATTATCTTATCGAGAACGTCTCCAGAATTTTTGGTTAAATTGTTTGAGCAAGAGATTCCAGAGGTGTTTGACGGTTTAATTACCATTGAAGGTGTTGCTAGAATACCTGGTGAAAAAGCGAAAGTTGCCGTAGATTCTTATGATGATAGAATTGATCCGGTTGGAGCTTGTGTGGGAATGAAAGGTTCTCGTATTCATGGAATTGTAAGAGAGTTAGGAAACGAAAATATCGATGTAATTAACTATACTAAAAACGAACAATTATATATCGCTAGAGCTTTGAGCCCTGCGAAGATAGTTTCTATGGTAATTCATCCAAGTGAAGATCCTGAGAGCGGTAAAAAAGGACGTGTAGATGTGTTCTTAAAGCCAGAAGAAGTATCAAAAGCTATTGGTAAAGGTGGTGTTAATATTCGTTTGGCTAGCCAATTGACAGGTTATGAAATCGATGTTCAACGTGAAGGAATTGAAGACGAGGATGTAGAATTGACAGAATTTGGAGATGAAATCGAGGACTGGGTAATTGACGAGTTGAAAAAAATAGGATTAGATACTGCGAGAAGCGTACTTGAAAAAGATGTATCTGAATTATTGAAAAGAACTGACCTAGAAGAAGAAACGATCTTAGAGGTTCAGAAAATATTAAGAGAAGAATTTGAAGATTAGTTGCTAGTCAACAATCAGAATCAATAAAATTAAAAAGGCTAAACAACAAAATTATATGGCTGAAGGCAAAACAATGAGGCTTAATAAAGTTTTAAGAGAATTGAACATTTCTTTAGATAGAGCAGTAGAACATTTATCAAAAAATGGCCACGAAATTGAAGCGCGTCCTACTACTAAAATATCTGAAGATGTCTATCAAGTATTGCTTGATGGGTTTCAAACTGATAAAACTAAAAAAGCAGCTTCAAAAGAAGTAGGAGAAGAAAAAAGAAAAGAAAAAGAGGCCATTCGTTTAGAAATTGAAGCTAAGATAGAAAAGAAGAGAGTTGAAGATGAGGCTAAAAAAGAAGTTTTAAAGGCGAAAGCTGATAAATTTGAGATTAAAACTGTTGGAAAGATTGATATTGACGCTCCGATTACTAAAAAAGAAGCGCCTGTTGAAGAAGAAAAGCCAGTAGTTGTTAAGGAGGAACCTAAAGTTGTGGAAACTCCAAAAGCCGTTAAGGAAGTAGTGCCAAAAGCAACCATAGAAAAGGCAGCTATAGAGAAAGAGGCTGTTAAAAAAGTTGTTTCAAAACAAGAGGCTGCTAAAACTGTTGAGGTTGATCCAGAAGTTTTAGCAGAAAATGCTGAAAAACTAACAACTCAATACAAAAAATTAGACGGGCCAAAGCTAACAGGAAAGACAATTGATTTAAAGCAATTTGAAAAACCTAAAAAGAAAAAGCCTGAAGCTTCAAAACCTGAAGATAAAAAAGACAGTGCTCACGATTCTAAAAAGAAACGTAAGCGTATCGTTAAGCCGGCAAATCACAGACCAGGAGCAAATACTAGTGGAGGTAAAAGTCCAGCAGCAAATGCAAGAAGCGGTGGTGGATTTAAAGGTAGAGGTCCGGCGCGTCCTATTGTTAAAAAAGAAGAACCTACAGAGGCAGACGTTCAAAAACAAGTTCGTGAAACTTTAGAAAGACTTCAGGGAAAATCATCAAAAGGGAAGGGGGCAAAATATCGCAGAGATAAAAGAGATCAGCACCGTCAGCAATCTGAGATAGATCAGGAAATTGCAGCAGCAGAAAGTAAAATATTAAAAGTTACAGAGTTTGTAACAGTAAGTGAGGTTGCCACCATGATGGATGTGCCAGTGATAGAAATTATTTCTGCTTGTATGTCATTAGGAATGATGGTAACCATGAACCAAAGATTGGATGCAGAGACCTTGTCTATTGTGGCTGAAGAATTTAACTATAAAGTAGAATTTGTTGGTGCAGAGGTAGAAGAAGCAATTACTTCAGAAGAAGATAAACCAGAAGACCTACTTGGTAGAGCCCCAATTATTACGGTAATGGGTCACGTAGATCACGGTAAGACTTCTTTGTTAGATTATATTCGTAATGCAAATGTTATTGACGGAGAATCAGGAGGAATTACACAGCATATTGGAGCCTATTCTGTAAAAGTAGGAGATCAAAAAATCGCCTTTTTAGATACACCAGGTCACGAGGCATTTACTGCTATGCGCGCTCGTGGGGCTCAAGTAACAGATTTAGTAATTATTGTAGTAGCGGCCGATGATGATGTGATGCCACAAACTAAAGAAGCAATTTCGCATGCTCAGGCTGCGGGAGTGCCAATTATATTTGCCATTAACAAGATTGACAAACCGAATGCCAATCCAGACAATATTAAAACACAATTGTCTCAGATGAATTTGTTAGTAGAAGATTGGGGAGGAAGCATTCAGTCTCAAGAAATTTCTGCGAAAACAGGGCAAGGAGTAGAAGAATTGTTAGAAAAAGTATTGTTGGAAGCTGAGGTTTTAGAATTGAAAGCAAATCCAAACAAATTGGCGACAGGTGCGGTTGTAGAGGCGTTGTTGGATAAAGGTAGAGGATATGTAACAACCATCTTAGTGCAGGCCGGGACTTTAAAAATTGGTGATTATATGCTTGCTGGTAAGAACAGCGGTAAAGTAAAAGCCATGTTTGACGACAAAGGAAATAATTTAAAAGAAGCAGGGCCTTCGACACCAGTATCTATTTTAGGTTTGGATGGAGCGCCTCAAGCAGGAGATAAATTTAATGTATTTGAAGACGAAAGAGAGGCAAAACAAATTGCATCGAAACGTTCACAATTGCAAAGAGAGCAATCTGTAAGAACTCAGAAAACATTAACCTTAGATGAGATTGGACGTAGAATTGCTTTAGGAGACTTCAAAGAATTAAACATCATCTTAAAAGGAGATGTGGATGGTTCTGTAGAAGCCTTAACAGACTCGTTCCAAAAATTATCTACTGATGAAATTCAAGTAAATATCATTCACAAAGGTGTGGGTGCAATTACAGAATCTGATGTATTATTGGCTTCGGCTTCTGATGCGATCATTATTGGATTTAATGTTAGACCTCAAGGAAACGCGAGATTGGTAGCTGATAAAGAAGAAGTAGATATCAGAAATTACTCAATTATTTACGATGCTATTAATGATCTTAAAGACGCCATGGAAGGAATGTTATCTCCAGATATGAAAGAAGAGATCACAGGTAACGTGGAAATTAGAGAGGTTTATAAGATTACGAAAATTGGTAACATTGCAGGTTGTATGGTAATCAGTGGAAAAATCTTTAGAAACTCAATGATTCGTATTATTAGAGATGGTATTGTTGTTCACACTGGTGAGTTGAGCTCTTTAAAACGTTTCAAAGACGATGTAAAAGAAGTTGCTAAAGGCTATGATTGTGGATTGCAAATTAAAAACTACAATGATATCCAAGAAGGTGATGTGATAGAAGCATATAAAGAAGTAGAAGTAAAGAAAAAGTTGAAATAGAATCAACGAATTGCATAAAAAAAGGAACTGATTTACAGTTCCTTTTTTTTGTGCTCTATTTTGAGTAAAACTAAAATTACGATTTAGACAAAATAGGCGTAATTTACTTTTAGTTATCTTGGAACTACAATTGCTCCTCTAAATTTCTTGCTCATTAAATTCAGCGCTTTATCAGCCTCTAAACTTGTTCTGTAGTCACCCACTTGAACTTTCCAATCTGGTGAATCAAATAAAATATAAGTAGCAATTGTCGGAAATTCTACAATAAATAATTCTTTTGTTTTTTTGATATCAATTTCATTTCCATTTGATAATTGAATTCTAAAACCAAAGCCTTTATCACTGTTGTAACTTCTTTTCTTCTGAATTAATTCTTGAACCAATTCTGTATCAGACTTTTGGGCATTGGCCTGTGCAAGTCCAGCGATAGAAAGGGCTATAAAAATGAATACTATTTGTTTAATTTTCATCTTGCTTCTTCTTTGGTACAAAAGTAAGAACTTGTTCTATAAAAGTTTAGTATTTTGTATTATTTAGAATGGGTATAAATTATATATTTACATAATATTAGCATTTCAAATTTTACAGATATGTAGTACTTTTGTTGCAATTGTTCAAAATTTGTTTTTGACACTTTTAGAACTATTACGATGTACCAAACTAGATACAAAATTTATATTTTAAAGTATGAAAAGTGTGGATAAACACAGTCAGTTAATCAGATTAATCCTAAGAAGTTTTACCTTTCTTTTAATTTTTTCATTGAGTTTTTCTTTGCAGGCACAAGATGCTGTAGATGCTGCTCAACAAAAAGAGGGAAGACAATTGTTTAAAACTCTTTGTGCTTCATGTCACAAATTGGATAAAAAATTGGTAGGACCAGCCCTTGGAAATGTTTCAGACCGTAGATCAAGTGATTGGTTAAAATCATGGATCAAAGACAACGCAGCTTTGAGAGCTTCAGGAGATGCAGATGCAATTGCAATTTTTGACGAGTACAAAGGTTCTCCAATGACCGCTTTTCCGCAATTGACGGATAAGAACATTGAAGATATTATATACTATACTACTGTAGGTGATCCTGTTAAAGCAGGTGCAGCGGCAGTAGTTACTGCTGGAGGTCAAGAACCAGTAGCATCGCCATGGTTAACCTATATCTTAGTCGCTATTATTGTCGTTGGTTTATTAATCATTGCCAATTTATTAAAAGTAATTAGTGAATTAAAAGGAGCGCCGAAAACCCCAGGATTAGCCGCAAATATTGAAGATATTTGGGTTGGGTTTAAGAAAAACACCTTTTTACATGTGTTGTTAACCATCTTTTTAGCATTGACAACGGCCTATATTCTTTTTGGGACTCTTTTCCAAATAGGAGTAGATACAGGTTATATGCCAATTCAGCCTATTGCTTTTTCTCATAAAATTCACGCAGGAGACAATAAAATTGACTGTCAATATTGTCACTCATCAGCAAAACACAGCAAAACTTCTGGAATTCCGACTGGAAATGTTTGTATGAACTGTCATAAAAACATTGCGGAAGTAGCAGATGATACTTCTATGGAATTTGATGGTTTAACTTATGGTAAAGCAGAGTTGGACAAAGAAATTCAAAAATTATATACCGCTGTAGGCTGGGATGCAGAAACCCTTGAGTATACTGGTAATACCCAACCAATTAAATGGGTTCGTGTACATAATCTAGCAGATTTTGTTTATTTTAATCACTCACAACACGTTACAGTGGGTGGGCAAAAATGTCAAACTTGTCATGGAGCGGTAGAGACTATGGATGAAGTGTATCAGTACTCACCATTAACAATGGGTTGGTGTATTGATTGTCATAAAACAACCAATGTAGATTTAAAAGGGAACGAATACTATACCAAAATCCACGAAGAATTGTCTAAGAAGTACGGTGTCGAAAAAGTTACCGTAGCACAATTGGGTGGTAAAGAATGTGGTAAATGTCACTATTAATAATAAGAAAGTAAAAACACAGATATACATGGCTTCAAACAAAAAATACTGGCAAAGTGTTGAAGAACTTAAAGAAGGTTCTATTGTTGAAACGCTAAGTAAAAATGAGTTTGTGGACGAGATTCCAACAGATGAATTTTTAGGAGATAAAGAAACTTTAGAAGCGTCATCTACATCGAGAAGAGATTTTTTAAAGTATGTGGGGTTTACAACTGCAGCAGCATCGTTAGCAGCTTGTGAAGGTCCTGTACGAAAATCAATTCCGTATATTGTTAAACCAAACGACATTACCTTAGGTGTTGCTGATTGGTATGCAACTACCATGTCTGACGGTTATGATTTTGCAAATGTCTTAGTAAAAACAAGAGAAGGTCGTCCTATTTTGGTCATGCCTAATAAAGAAGCTAACGGAACCACCAATGCGCGTGTTCAAGCTTCTGTTTTGTCTTTATATGATAGTCAATTGCGTTTAAAGGAGCCTAAAGCTTCTGGAAAACCAATTAGCTGGGCAGATGCTGACGCGCAAATAGGCGCTACCTTAAATCAAATGAAACAAGCCAATGAGCCTGTTGTATTGCTTACAGGTACCTTAGCGAGTCCGTCTACAGAAAAGATTATATCAGAGTTTATTGCTGCATATCCAAACGTAAAACATGTTGTTTATGATGCAGTGTCTCAATCAGGTGCTTTAGATGCATTTGAAACAGTTTATGGAAAAAGAGCATTGCCTACCTATCATTTTGATAAGGCCTCTGTTATTGTTTCCATCGGTGCAGATTTCTTAGGAGAATGGCAAGGCGGATGTGATAAAAGTTATGCAGCTGGAAGAAAGCCAGAAGCAGGGAAAATGTCAAGACACATACAGTTTGAGTCAAATATGTCTTTGACTGGAGCGAATGCAGACAAGCGTGTCAATGTAAAGCCAAGTGAGCAGGTATATGCCTTAATTAACTTATACAATGCCATTACTGGAAGCAATGAGACTTCAAAATCTACTGTTGCGGACGCTGAAATTAAAAAAGCAGCGAGCCAATTGAAGCAAGCTGGTTCTAAAGGTGTTGTTGTAGCAGGACTTAATGATAAAAATGCTCAATTAATTGCTTTGGCAATTAACCAAGCCTTGCAATCTGAGGTGATGGATGTAGCTACAACCAATCACACCAGACAAGGGAATGATACTGAAGTTGCGCAAGTAGTTGCAGACATCAAATCTGGAAAATTAAAAGGTTTAATCACTCATAATGTAAACCCAATTTACTCATTAGCTGCGGCGAATGATGTGAAAGCAGGTTTAAAAAACTTAAAATTATCAGTTGCCTTAACAGTACAAGATGATGAAACTGCTAGCGAAACAGCTTTTGCATTGCCAGTATCTCATTTCTTAGAATCTTGGGGAGATGTAACGATCACTTCAGGAACTTATAGTTTAATGCAACCAACTATTCAGCCATTGTTTAACTCACGTCAATTTCAAGATGTGTTATTGGCATGGTCTGGAAATTCAACTAGCTATTATGATTATTTGAAAGCATTTTGGGCTTCAAATGTATTGGATGGTCAGTCTTGGAATCAAGCCCTACATGATGGTGTTTTTAATAAGGCGGTAAAAGAAGTTTCAAAACCGAATAGTATTGCTGTTTCTCAAGCAGCAAGTGCTTTATTTAAAGGAACAAAACCATCAGCTTTAGAATTAAATTTATTTACTTCTATCGCTTTAGGTGATGGAAAACAAGCGAACAACCCTTGGTTGCAAGAGTTACCAGATCCTTTAACAAGAGCCTCTTGGGATAACTATATTACCATGTCTATTTCGGATGCAAGAGAAATGGGATTCTCAAATCCAGTTCAGGACAATGGTGCCATTAATGGAGATTATGCAAACATTACAGTAAACGGTGTTACTGTTTCTAATGTTCCTGTAATGATCCAACCAGGACAAGCAAAAGGTTCTATAGGTTTGGCATTGGGATATGGTAGAAAACAAAATTTAAAGGATGCAATGCAGGTAGGAGTAAACGCTTACCCATTGTATTTGAATTCAAACAATATACAAACAGGAGTTCAGATAGAGAAGGTTGCCGGAACGCATAAGTTTGCTTGTACTCAAGTGCAAAAAACGATTGCAGGAAGACATGATATCTTAAAACAAGCAACTCTTGCTCAAGTAATGGATCATTCTTTAGATCCAAAACACACTTGGAATAAGCCAGCAATGGCTTCTTTAAATCATAAAGAAATAGAAGCAAATTCTGTTGATTTATGGGATGAGCACAATAGAGAAATAGGACACCATTTTAATTTGTCTATCGATTTAACATCGTGTACAGGTTGTGGTGCTTGTGTGGTAGCTTGTCACGCAGAAAATAACGTACCAGTTGTTGGAAAACACGAGGTAAGAGTTGGTAGAGATATGCACTGGTTGCGTATTGACCGTTACTATTCTTCTGAAATCGAAACGAGAGATGAAGCAAAAGCTCAAGGCTTAAGTGGAGGAGATTTATATGCAGCTATTGAAACAGTTGCAGAAAACCCAACAGTTGCCTTCCAACCGATGATGTGTCAACACTGTAATCATGCTCCTTGTGAAACTGTATGTCCTGTGGCTGCAACTTCACATGGTCGTCAAGGTCAAAACCAAATGGCTTATAACCGTTGTGTAGGAACACGTTACTGTGCGAACAACTGTCCTTACAGAGTTCGTCGTTTTAACTGGTTTAACTACAGCAACAATAACGAGTTTGACTTTAACATGAATGATGAATACGGAAAAATGGTATTGAACCCAGATGTTGTAGTTCGTTCTAGAGGAGTTATGGAAAAATGCTCTATGTGTATTCAAATGACACAAGCGACCATTTTAAAGGCTAAAAAAGAAGGTAGAAAAATTGAGGCTGGAGAGTTTGAAACAGCTTGTTCATCTGCTTGTTCTACTGGAGCTATGGTCTTTGGAGATGTAAACAATCCAGAAGATGCTGTTGCAGATTTATTAAATGATAAAAGATCTTTCCACGTGTTAGACTATATTGGTACCAAACCAAACGTAGTGTATCAGGTAAAAGTTAAGAATACAAACGAAGCGTAATTAAAAATTAAGATATACAAATATGTCTCATTACGAAGCACCCATTAGAGAACCGTTAATATTAGGAGAAAAGAGTTACCATGATATTACGGTTGATATTGCTAAACCTATTGAAGGAAAGGCAAATAAAAATTGGTATATAGCATTTTATATCGCTTTAGCAGCAATGCTATGGGGATTTGGATGTATTTTCTATACTGTTGGAACCGGTATTGGAGTTTGGGGATTGAACAAGAACATTGGATGGGCCTGGGATATTACAAACTTTGTATGGTGGGTAGGTATCGGTCACGCAGGTACTCTTATTTCTGCAGTGTTGTTATTGTTCCGTCAAAAATGGCGTATGGCGATTAACCGTTCTGCGGAAGCCATGACAATTTTTGCCGTTTTCCAGGCAGGATTATTCCCAATCATCCACATGGGTAGACCATGGAATGGTTATTGGGTATTGCCAATTCCTAACCAATTTGGATCTTTGTGGGTAAACTTTAACTCTCCTTTATTGTGGGATGTTTTCGCAATTTCTACGTATTTATCAGTTTCATTGGTATTCTGGTGGACAGGTTTATTGCCAGATTTTGCAATGATTAGAGATAGAGCCGTAAAACCATTTCAAAAGAAAATTTATTCATTGTTGTCTTTCGGTTGGTCTGGAAGAGCTAAAGACTGGCAACGTTTTGAAGAAGTATCATTGGTATTAGCCGGTTTGGCTACACCACTTGTACTTTCTGTACATACCATTGTATCTATGGACTTTGCTACTTCGATAAACCCAGGATGGCACTCTACAATTTTCCCTCCTTATTTCGTTGCTGGAGCAATCTTTTCTGGATTTGCAATGGTACAAACCTTATTGGGAATTATGCGTAAGGTGACCAACATGGAATCTTATATTACTCGTTTGCATGTAGAATACATGAACATCGTAATCATCTTAACAGGGGGTATTGTGGCTGTAGCTTATGCTTCTGAGTTTTTCATTGCTTGGTATACAGGATCTCCTTATGAGAATTACACCTATATGTCTGTTGGAGCTGCAACAGGACCTTATGCTTGGGCATTTTGGTCTTTGATCATCTTTAACATTTTGATTCCTCAATTATTGTGGTTTAAAAAGGTAAGAAGAAGTTTTATTTGGTCATTCCTAATTTCTATTGCAATTAATATCGGTATGTGGTTTGAGCGTTTTGATATTATTGCGATTGTATTGAGTAAAGGACATTTACCATCTACCTGGTGGCGTTTCGAACCTACATTTGTAGATGTTGGAATCTTTATTGGAACTATTGGTTTCTTCTTTGTATTGTTTTTATTATATGCAAGAACATTCCCAGTAATCGCGCAAGCAGAGGTAAAAACGATTTTAAAATCTTCAGGAGAACATTATAAAAAATTAAGAGACGGAAATCATGAGTAATAAAGTTATACACGCATTTTATAATGATGATGATATCTTAATGGATGCCGTTAAGAAAGTAAAATCAGCAAATCATCATATCGAAGAGGTATTTTGCCCTTTTCCTGTTCATGGATTAGATAAGGCTTTAGGTTTAGCGCCTACAAGAATCGCTATTACAGCGTTTATGTATGGGGTTACTGGTTTAGGTGTTGCAATTTGGATGACAAACTATATGATGATCCAAGACTGGCCGCAAGATATTGGTGGGAAACCAAATTTTTCTTGGTGGTTAAACATGCCAGCTTTTGTGCCGATTTTGTTTGAGTTGACTGTATTTTTCGCTGCCCACTTAATGGTAATTACCTTTTATATGCGTAGCAGAATTTGGCCATTTAAAAAAGCTGAAAATCCAGACCCAAGAACAACTGATGACCATTTTTTAATGGAAATCCCTGTTCATAATAATGAAGAAGAATTGACTTCTTTATTGAAAGAGACTGGTGCTGTAGAAATAAACGTAGTAGATAAGCATTAATAAAGAGATCATGAAGAATATTACCAAGATAATCATTGCTTTCGTAACCATCATTAGTGTTGTTTCATGTGGAGACAATCGTTCGCGCTCGGTGCAATACATGCCAGATATGTATGTTTCTGTTCCCTATGATGCAAACTCTGCAACCGGCCTTAATGGAGAAGCTTCTAATTTAAAACCAGTAGATGGAACTATTTCAAGAGGACAGGTTCCTTATGAATACCCAGACACGAATGAAGGTTATGCAGCTGCTTTAAAAGACTTGAAATCGCCTTTACAGCATACAGAAAAAGATCTTGCTAACGGTAAGGCGATGTATGTTATTTACTGTGCAACTTGTCATGGAGATAAAGGAGACGGAAACGGAGTGCTTTCTCAAAGAGATAAGTTTAATGGAATTCCTAACTATAAAGACAGAGCAATTACACAAGGTAGTATTTACCATGTAATTATGCACGGTAGAAACTTAATGGGATCTCACGCATCTCAATTAACGTATACGGAGCGTTGGCAAGTAGTTAGTTATGTAGAAAAACTAAGAAACGATTTATTAAAATAAGTCTTTAAAAGATAGAATTAAAAGATATGTATCAATTCTCAGGTAAATTAAAAACATTCTCAATTGCACTAATGATAATTGGAGCATTGGGTGTAGGATATAGCTTTTTTAGCGCACCTAAAACAGTAGAAGACGCAAAAGAAATCTTGGCGAGTCAACATGATACTCATGGTGGAGCAGAGTCCACTCACGAGTCGAATAGTCACGACGAAGGGAAGAAAGAAACTCATGCAGAAACAACTAGTCATGCAGATTCTGATGCTGATGCACATGCAGAACACGCTTTGCACCAGTTCCAAAACAGACCTTGGGCCGCAACGTATGTTGCTTTGTTTTTCTTTTTAGGAATCTCTTTATTAGTATTGGCTTTTTATGCCTCTCAAAGAGTTGCTCAGGCAGGTTGGTCGGTAGTACTGTTTCGAGTTATGGAAGCAATTACTGCTAATTTAGTGCCGACAAGTATCATTATGTTTGTAGTAATCATGTTGTCTGCATCGCACTTTAATCACTTATTTGTTTGGATGGCAGATGGAACTTTTGATCCTACTAGCCCAAACTATGACGCAATTGTAGATGGTAAAAAATGGTGGTTGAACATCCCAGGATGGGCCATTCGAAGTGCTGTTTATTTATTGGGGTGGAATGTATATCGTTATATAATAAGAAGAAATTCTATCGCAGAGGATACGGCGAATGACGGAAATAAAACCTATAAGAAAAACTTTCATGCATCAGTAATCTTTTTAGTATTCTTTATGATTACAGAATCGATGATGTCTTGGGATTGGATTATGGGCCTAGATCCACACTGGTTTAGTACTTTATTTGGTTGGTATGTTTTGGCTACCTTATTAGTAAGTGCATTAACTGTTATTGCTTTTGTTACCATTTATCTAAGAGCAAAAGGACATTTGCCTTTTGTAAACGACAGTCATATTCACGATTTAGCAAAATTCATGTTTGGATTTAGCGTGTTCTGGACCTATTTATGGTTTGCACAGTTTATGTTAATCTGGTATGCAGATATGACAGAAGAGACTGTATACTTTATTGCTAGATTTAATGACTACAAGATATTATTCTTAGGAATGGTAGTAATGAACTTTGTGTTCCCAATTTTATTGTTAATTAACAGTGACTTTAAGAGCAGACCATGGTTTGTTATTATTGGAGGATTGGTCATTTTAGCAGGACATTATATCGATGTTTTTGTAATGGTTATGCCAGCAACAGTAGGAGATCAATGGTTTTTTGGAATTCCGGAAATTAGCGCATTGCTATTATTTTTTGGAATCTTTATCTATGCCGTGTTTAGTTCTTTTGCAAAAGCTGCGCCTTTGGCCAAAGGAAATCCATTTTTACATGAAAGTGAGCATTTCCATTATTACAATATTGAACATCAAGGAGAAGAAGAAAATCATCATTAATCATTAAATAATTAAGACAGATAATATGCTAGCTCTATTTTATATTTTTATAGCTGTTGCAATAGGTGTAAGCGTTTGGCAAATTACGAGAATTTTAAATCTACGTAGTGTCATCGCTAACGACAACGATAACAACACTCAAGGAAAATTATTCCTTGTATTTATGGCAGGATTGTATGCAATGATGATTTATTGTTTGATTTTCATGAATGTAATCATGTTGCCAGAATCGGCATCTTTTGAGGGAGAACACGATGATAATTTATTTAACATTACTTTTATATTAATTGGCGTTGTCCAGTTTATTATGCAATTCCTAATTTTTTACTTCCCTTATAAATACAGAGGTAAAAAAGAAAACAAAGCCTTGTTTTTTGCTGATAGTCATAAATTAGAAGCAATCTGGACCATTACACCAGCTGTAGTTTTAGTGGTTTTAATTGGTTACGGATTGTGGCAATGGAACAATATTATGGATTTATCAGATGCAGAGGATCCTATAGTAATTGAAGTGTATGCAAAACAGTTTCAATGGGAAGCTCGTTATGCTGGAGAAGATAATACCCTTGGTAGAGGAAATGTAAATTTCATCAAAGGAATCAATACTATGGGTGTTGATATGGGCGATTTAAACGCACATGATGACAAAAAAGTAACTGAAATACACTTGCAAAAAGGACGAAAAGTGATTTTTAAATTTAGATCACAAGATGTCTTGCACTCTGCCTATATGCCTCACTTTAGAGCTCAAATGAACTGTGTTCCAGGGATGGTAACTCAATTTGGATTTACACCTAAATTTACTACAGAAGAAATGAGACAGCAGTCAGAGGTGGTAGAAAAAACGTTAGGGATTAATAAGATACGCCAAGAGAAAGGTGAAGATCTTTATGAATTTGATTATATATTATTATGTAATAAAATTTGTGGAGCATCGCATTACGGTATGCAAATGAAAATTGTTGTGGAAGAAAAAGAAGCCTATGAAAAATGGATTTCTGAACAACCAACATTAGCAGAAGTTATTAAATAAGATATTTTAAAGGATACATTAAAAAATTAGATATGTCAGAGCATCATCATAAAGAAACATTTGTTACTAAATACATGTTTAGTCAAGATCACAAAATGATTTCAAAACAGTTTTTAATAACTGGGATATTTATGGGAATCATTGGAGTGTTTATGTCAATGTTATTTCGTTTACAACTTGCATGGCCAGAAAAATCATTCACTATTATTGAGGCATTTTTAGGAACGCATCAAACAGATGGAGTAATGAATCCAGACATTTACTTGGCCTTGGTAACGATTCACGGAACCATTATGGTATTCTTCGTTTTAACAGCTGGTTTAAGTGGTACTTTTTCAAACTTATTAATTCCCTTGCAAATCGGAGCTAGAGATATGGCATCAGGTTTCTTAAACATGGTTTCGTACTGGTTGTTCTTTATTTCGAGTGTTATTATGGTAATTTCTCTTTTTGTGGAAGCAGGACCAGCCTCAGCAGGTTGGACTATTTACCCTCCATTAAGTGCCTTGCCACAAGCCATTCCTGGTTCTGGTTTGGGTATGACTTTATGGTTGGTTTCTATGGCTATATTTATTGCATCTTCTTTAATTGGTTCATTAAACTATATCGTAACTATCTTTAACTTGCGCACCAAAGGAATGAAAATGACAAGATTGCCATTGACCATGTGGGCATTCTTTATTACTGCTGTAATTGGTGTGGTTTCTTTCCCGGTTTTATTATCTGCAGCATTGTTGTTGATTATGGATCGTAGTTTTGGTACCTCTTTCTTTTTATCTGATATTTTCATTAGTGGAGAAGTATTGCATTACCAAGGAGGATCACCTGTATTGTTTGAACATTTATTCTGGTTCTTAGGACATCCAGAAGTATATATTGTATTATTACCTGCCTTAGGGATTACTTCAGAAATTATTGCTACAAACTCAAGAAAACCAATTTTTGGATATAGAGCGATGATTGGATCCATCATAGCAATTGCATTTTTATCAACAATTGTTTGGGGACACCATATGTTTATTTCTGGAATGAACCCATTTTTAGGATCGGTATTTACATTTACAACTTTATTAATTGCAATTCCATCAGCGGTAAAAGCATTTAACTATATCACTACTTTATGGAAAGGAAACTTGCAGCTAAACCCTGCCATGTTATTTTCTATTGGTTTGGTGTCAACTTTTGTAACAGGAGGTTTGACAGGATTGGTATTAGGAGATTCTGCCCTAGATATTAATGTGCATGATACCTATTTTGTGGTTGCGCATTTCCACTTGGTGATGGGGGTTTCTGCAATCTTAGGAATGTTTGCGGGCGTCTATCATTGGTTCCCTAAAATGTATGGAAAAATGATGAATAAGACCATGGGTTATTGGCATTTCTGGTGGACCATGATTGCTGCTTATGGTGTATTTTTCCCTATGCACTTTATCGGTTTAGCAGGTCTTCCAAGAAGATATTATACCAATACAAATTTTCCAATGTTTGATGATGTTGCTGATATCAATGTGGTGATTACTATATTTGCAATCATAGGAGGCCTTTCACAATTGATTTTCTTAGCAAACTTCTTTATTTCTATTTTTAGAGGTCAAAAAACAGTTCAAAATCCATGGAGATCAAATACACTAGAGTGGACAACTCCAATTGAGCACATTCACGGAAATTGGCCAGGTAGAATTCCTGAGGTTCATCGTTGGCCTTATGACTATAGTAAAGTAGACGCCAATGGCGATTACATTCATGGTGAAGACTTTGTTTTACAAACAACACCTTTAAAAGACGGAGAAGACCCCTCTTAATAAATTACAACACTTTATATAAACCTTTCCAATTTTTCGGAAAGGTTTTTTTATTTTTAGGGATGGTTTTGTTGCTTTTGAGAATGTAACAAATATCACATCCAAACTATCTAAATTGAATTATATTTGTAACTATGAACGAAAATCTAAATCCTGACAATTCTAATTTTACCCCAGAAGAACTGGATGTAGAAAAAAAATTGCGTCCCCTAAGTTTTGATGATTTTACAGGTCAAGATCAGGCGATTGATAATTTAAAGGTTTTTGTTCAGGCTGCAAATCTTAGATCTGAAGCTTTAGACCACACCCTGTTTCATGGACCTCCAGGGCTCGGTAAAACAACTTTAGCACATATTTTGGCCAATGAGCTAGGGGTTGGAATTAAAGTTACCTCAGGGCCTGTCTTGGATAAGCCAGGAGATTTGGCTGGTTTGTTAACCAATCTTGAAGAACGAGATGTGTTGTTTATTGATGAGATTCATCGTCTGAGTCCTATAGTAGAAGAGTATTTGTATTCTGCAATGGAAGACTATAAAATAGACATCATGATAGAATCTGGTCCAAATGCGAGGACGGTTCAAATTCATTTAGAACCTTTCACCTTAATTGGGGCCACGACAAGATCTGGATTATTAACGTCTCCAATGCGGGCGCGCTTTGGTATTAGCAGTCGCTTAAATTATTACAAAAAAGAATTACTGACCACCATTATACAACGAAGTGCTCAAATTTTAAAAGTTCCAATTTCTATGGAAGCCGCTATTGAAATTGCAGGTAGAAGTAGAGGAACACCAAGAATAGCGAATGCACTGCTCAGAAGAGTTCGTGATTTTGCTCAGATTAAGGGAGATGGAACCATTAGTATTGACATTGCACAGTATGCCTTGAAGGCCTTAAAAGTTGATGCCCATGGCTTGGATGAAATGGACACAAAAATTTTAACAACCTTAATTGATAAATTTAAAGGGGGACCGGTTGGTATCTCTACATTGGCCACGGCTGTTGGTGAAAATGGAGAAACCATAGAAGAAGTATATGAGCCCTTTTTAATACAAGAAGGCTTTATTGTTCGCACACCAAGAGGAAGAGAAGTAACAGAAGCTGCTTATAAACATTTAGGGAAACAAAGAGGGTTTGACCAAGGAGCATTGTTTTAGATAGTAAAGAATGAACATAAAAAAACTCATACCAATTTTAGAATGGATTCCCAACTATTCGACCGATCGCTTTAAGGGCGATTTGATTGCTGGGATTACTGTGAGTATTATATTAATCCCTCAGGGCATTGCCTATGCCATGATTGCGGGTTTACCTCCAATTTATGGGTTGTATTCTGCCTTGGTTCCTCAATTGATGTATGCTATTTTTGGTTCCTCAAGACAGGTAGCTATTGGTCCGGTGGCAATGGATTCTTTAATAGTTGCAGCAGGAGTCTCTACCTTGGCCTTAACAGGATCTACCAG
Source organism: Polaribacter sp. (assembly GCA_965659055.1). Lineage (GTDB taxonomy): Bacteria > Bacteroidota > Bacteroidia > Flavobacteriales > Flavobacteriaceae > Polaribacter. The sequence continues at coordinate 1,983 of CBFHUV010000015.1, read as the reverse complement.
TTATATTAGTATCGCCATACTGTTAGCCTTTGTTGTAGGGTCGATTCAATTATTAATGGGTTTGTTTCGTTTAGGATTTATAGTAAATTTTTTATCGAGACCCGTAATTTCTGGATTTACCTCAGCAGCAGCACTTATTATAGGTTTCAATCAATTTCGAAATCTGTTAGGTGTTGATTTTGTGAGAAGTAATCAGATTCAAGACGTTGTAGAAGATATTTGGAGACAAATTGATGGGTATCATTTAGCAACTACTGTAATTGGAATCATTGCTATGATTGTGATTCTATTTTTAAGAAAAGTAAACAAAAAAATTCCAAATTCTCTAGTGGTAGTTGGTATAGGGATTTTACTGATTAAATTTTTTGGAGATTCCTTTGAAGGGGTTGCCATTATTAGAGATATTCCTTCAGGTCTACCTAGTTTTTCTGTTCCAGTTATAGATATAGATCAGATTAAAGAATTACTTCCAATTGCTTTGACCCTAGTTTTAGTAGGTTTTTTAGAAACCATATCTATCGGAAAGTCTTTGGAAGCGAAGCAAGACGAATACAGAATTAGACCCAATCAAGAATTGATTGCTTTAGGATTAGCAAATATGGTAGGGTCACTTTTTAAAGCCTATCCTTCTGCTTCTAGTTTTTCTAGATCTGCCATCAATCAAGAATCTGGAGGAACGACTAGCATGTCTGCCATTATTTCTGTGCTGATGGTCATCTTTACTTTATTATTCTTGACACCTGTTTTTTACTTTTTACCAAAGACAATTTTAGCAGCAATTATTATAGTCGCTGTTTTTAATTTAATAAACATTAAAGAGGCCAAGCATTTGTGGAAAACGAATAACCTAGATTTTTGGCTGCTTTTTGCCACCTTTATATCCACCTTATTTTTTGGAATAGAATATGGAATTTTTGCAGGAGTAGGGCTGTCTATCATAATTCTAATTTTTAGAACCTCTAAACCTTATATTGCGGTTTTAGGAGCTGTTCCAGATTCTGATTTTTACAAAAACAGTGAGCGATTTAAGAATGTAATCATCGAGGAGGATGTTTTGGTTATTCGATTTGACGCTCAATTATTTTTTGCCAATGCGAGTTATTTTAGAGATAATTTAGACGAATTGGCAGCCAAAAAGGGGAAGGCATTAAAATTGATAGTCATAGATTCAGAGAGTATCAATCGGGTAGATAGTACCGGTGTTGATATGCTCTTAGAGCGAATTAAATATTATAAAAAGAAAGACATTACCTTTTACTTTGCAGGAGTTAAAGGGCCCGTAAGAGATGCTCTTTTTAGAGCGGGATTGTTAGATGTAGTAGATCTCAATCATTTTTTTATGAACATTTATACTGCAGTAAAATATTATAGAACCGGAGATAGAGAACATCAATTGAAGTATGCAGAATACATACATCAAGCCTATAAATAAAAGAAAAAACGAAGTAAGAATTATGAACATAGAGCAAATTTACACAGGTTGTTTGGCGCAAGGAGCCTATTATATAGAAAGTAATGGAGAGGTGGCCATTATTGATCCACTAAGAGAGGTTTCGCCTTATATAGAGCGTGCTAAAAAGGACAATGCAAAAATCAAATATATTTTTGAAACTCATTTTCACGCAGATTTTGTGAGTGGACATGTGACCTTAGCACAAGAAACTGGGGCAACTATTGTTTTTGGTCCGAATGCAAGTACCATTTATGATTCGTATACCGCAAAAGACGGAGAAGTTTTTCAGTTAGGTGATATTAGCTTTACTGTTCTGCACACTCCTGGTCACACTATGGAAAGTACCTGTTATCTTTTAAAAGATGCTTCCGGAAAAGAGCATGCTTTATTTAGTGGCGACACTTTGTTTTTGGGAGATGTGGGAAGGCCAGATTTGGCTCAAAAAATGGGAGAGCTAACTGAGGCCGACCTTGCAGGTTTTTTATATACAAGTTTACGCACGAAGGTAATGACCTTGCCAGATGATGTTA
>CBFHUV010000014.1:0-27148 GCA_965659055.1 Polaribacter sp. | reverse complement strand
TTAAAAGAAGGGAATAATGAATTTATCGTGCTAGTTGATGACTCTAAAAAAGACGGGTTTAATGCTGCATGTTATCATAAAGACTTAGAGCCTTTTATGGCAAGAGGTAGAGCATTAAGAGCAGAAGGAAAAAACGTTCAAGAAATTTTTGATATTCGTGAAGCAGAAATTAAATCAGGTAAATTGGCAATTCCTACAGGATCTACATTGCATATTTATTATGGAATTAGTACACTTTATGATCCTGAAACTTCAATGGTTGAAGGAGCTCGAATGCGTTATGTGGTCTATATGCCTTGGGCTACGTCAGAATCTACTGGTTTACCAAAATCACCTTTAGCAGCAAATCATCCTTGGATTATGAATCCTGGAACTCATAGAGCACATATTATGATTTCTCCTTTGTCTTTTGATAATGATTAATTTAGGTTTGTGGAAATATGGTGAGTGAATGATAATACTCTGTCTATGATTACTTTACCAAAAATAGGACTGTTTAATATTACAGCTTTAAGTGAAGTAATGATACTAGATAATTTAATACCTTTATGAGTAACTAACTTTAAATTTTATATAAAATGTTGTACACAATTTTAATTGGAGCATTGGCTGGTTTTTTGGCGGGTAAGATGATGAAAGGTGGAGGCTATGGTTTTTTAATGAATGTCGTTTTGGGTATACTTGGAGGAGCGGTTGGAAATTGGCTATTCAATATATTGGGTTTTCACTTGCTAGAGGGCATTGTAGGAGACCTACTTACTGGAGTAATTGGCGCAGCTATCGTATTATCGATTGCCGGCTATTTAAAAAAGTAATACACAAAATAATTTTTAAAAAGGAATCACGAAAGTGCTTCCTTTTTTTTATTTTTACCTAGAATATAAATCTTCAGAAATGAACATACAACACTATACAGAAGAACAAATACAATCCGTACAAGCAGCCTTTATGTCTAAGGTTTATTCTTGGATGTCAGGTGGTTTGGCAATTACAGGATTAATTGCCATGTGGGTGGCGTCAACACCAGCTATTTTGGAAGCAATTATTGGAAATCAATTTGTTTTTTTTGGTCTTATCATCGGTGAAATTTTATTAGTTGGGTATTTAGTATCTGTAATAAAGAGAATCTCTGCTCAGACTGCTGGCTTAATTTTTACCTTATATGCTATTTTAAACGGGCTTACCCTTTCAGTTGTATTTATTGTTTATACAAGTAGCTCAATAGCCTCAACCTTTTTTGTGACCGCAGGAACTTTTGGGATTATGAGTTTTTATGGATACTACACCAAAAAGGATTTGAGTTCATGGGGCAATCTATTGTTTATGGCACTTATTGGGCTGATCATCGCTTCCATTACCAATTTTTTTATCAATAGTACCATGTTGTACTGGTTAATTAGTTATGCAGGTGTACTTATTTTTGTAGGACTAACTGCCTATGATACTCAAAAAATTAAAAATATGAGTGGAGTAGAAGCAGTAGGTAGCGAAGGTGAAGCTAAAGGAGCAATTGTTGGTGCCTTGACCTTATATTTAGATTTTATCAATTTGTTTTTATTCTTGTTAAGAATCTTAGGAGACAGAAGATAAGAAGTTTTCTAGCTAAAGTAGCATCACTTTTTACTGTATCTTTGTGCCTTAATACGATGTTATGCAGTTTAAAGATTTAGCCTTAAACAAACCTATTTTAAAAGCCATCATAGAGAAAGGGTATGAAACTCCAACCTTGGTGCAGCAACAAGCCATCCCTTTAATTTTAGATGGAAAAGATCTCATTGCCTCTGCGCAAACTGGGACAGGGAAGACGGCGGCTTTTGCACTACCTATTTTGCAACTATTGTTTAGCAAGCAAGATGCTTCTAAAAAAGGAAAGAAAATACGTGCTTTGGTGGTGAGTCCTACTAGAGAATTGGCTTTGCAGATTGAGGAGAATTTTCAAACCTATAGTCGCTATACCAATCTAAGGACTACAGTTGTTTATGGAGGAACCTCCTTTGAGCCGCAAAAAGACTTGCTTAAAAAAGGGGTTGATATTTTAATTGCAACACCTGGACGACTTTTAGATTTACACAAACAAGATTGTATCAATTTAGATTTTATAGAAACCCTCGTTTTAGATGAGGCAGATTTAATGCTGGATATGGGTTTTATAGACGATGTCAAAAAAATTGAACGCCTATGTCCAGAAGACAAACAAACCTTATTGTTTTCTGCTACCTTCCCATTTAAGGTAGAAGCCTTGGCAAAAACTATTTTAAAGAATCCAGAAAAAGTTGAGGTGGCACCAACTTCATCTACAGTAAAAGCTGTTCAGCAGTGGCTGTATTATGTGCCAAAACCTAAAAAGATTGAGTTGTGTTTACACTTGTTGCGCAATACGATTAAAGGCACCATTATTATTTTTAGACGCACCAAATACGGTGTGGATAAGCTCGAAAAAACGCTCTTAAATAATGGATATAAGGTAGATAGCATTCATGGAGATAAAACCCAAAATTTGCGTCAAGAAGCCTTGCAGAAATTTAAAAATAAAGAAATTAACATTCTAATTGCTACCGATGTTGCAGCCAGAGGAATTGATGTGAAAAATGTAGATGCAGTCATCAATTTTGATTTGCCTAACATCTCTGAAACCTATGTGCATCGTATTGGTAGAACAGGTAGAGCCGGTGAAACTGGAATTGCTTATTCTTTTTGCTCTGCTGATGAAAAAGTGTATGTCACAGACATTCAAAAATTAATCAATAAGGAGCTGGATGTAGAGGAAGATCATCCGTATCCTTTAGATCCAAAAGCGAAACCAGAAGTACACAAATCTCCTGATGCTGGCAAGTATAGAAAAGGAAGAAAATCAGAGGCTTCTAAAAAGAAAAAGAAACGTTGGTATTAAAAAAAAGCCTCACAATTTTGTGAGGCTTTTTTTAATTATTTAACTGGTTTTGGCAAAGGTCCTTGCCAAAGTACTTGCTCTATCATCCAACCTGATTTATGTTTAGATAATAAAATATAATCAATTCCCCACCAGGCAGTTACTTTAGCAGAAGCTATTTTTTCTGAAACTTCAAAAATATCAACCTTTTTAGCTGCATCTTTGGGTGGAAAGTTTTTTTTATCCTTTACGTTTTCTGCGTATTTAAGAGCAGCTTCAAATGTCATATAATCTGCTTTACCATAAGAATTGGTTTGAGAAGATTTCCAGAATCCAAATTTATGTAAAGTAGGATTTAAAGACGCTTTTAATTTTGCAGTATTGCCTTCATAAAACCCTTCTAAATAATTTAGACAGGCTTTTTTTACCAATTCTTTATCAGAATTTTGGGCATTTATTTGAATACTCAAAAAAGCCATAAGCAGTATAGGAATACATTTTTTCATAGTATAAAGGATTTTTATTTACTTCTTTTGGTAACTACACCACCTTTAGCGCTATCTAAAGTAATGGTATACTTAGAATTTCCTTTTACTATCCAACGGATTTTAATGATGCTATTTCCTGGAATGTTGGCAACACGCATTTTTGCAGGATTTGTTTTTTGCTCCTCAGTTACATTAAAATCATTGTCCAATACATGCATTCCAGCAATCACATCAACTCCAGAAATACTTACGTAGTCAGGTCTGGTAATGTTGTATTTTAAATCTTGACTTGCATGCGTAGGCATTAATCTATCATTCTCTATAGAAACTGTAATTTCTTTAAGACCTCCACTCAATTTCTTTTCTTCAATAGTTGGAATTGACAAATTAGGCATATGGTAGGCATGGTAAAAGGTAAAGGCCATATTTCTATGTGCTTCTTCTTCTAATAAAAAACCAGGAGTAGCTCTACCAAAATTCTTTTTGAAACCTCCAATTTCTACTTCACCATAGGTAGGGTGATTATAAGTTGTCCAAGGTGAAAAAGCGTCATTTAGCAACAGGTCTTTATCAAAATCGTAACTCTGATCTCTTCCTCCGTTTTTGTCTTTATAATAGGCAAATGCAGTAAAAATTTCATTGGTAAAGGTGTAGATTCCTCTACTTCCATAAAACCAATCCAATTCACCACCAAAAACCGAATACAAATCTTTGTACACTGTTAAATAACGATATCCTGGAATCATTTTTTCACCTTTCTTACCAATAGCGTCGTAGATACGAATGTCTTGTCTGTTATAGGTAGATAAGTCTTCTTGGGCGCCAGGTCCTCTTAGAATCATTCCTCCAGAATTGTGGAAACTTTGAGCTCCTGCGATATTTGGGTGTTGTAAAACAAAATCTGCTACCGCTCTATTTTCTGGCAGAGAAAAAGGATATTTATAGGCTCCTCTTTGAATATAGTCTGGTTGCCATTTCCAGCCCCAATCTCTGTTTGGATCATAATAACCGTGCGTATCTTCATTGATTCTTCCATCGCCATCGTTGTCAATTCCTTCACTACCTAAGTATTCATAACGTTGCGCTGTAACCACATCATCTGGACCCACTTGAATCATTTTTCTAGGATCTGTAGGATCGATAATCATATTTCCGTTTGGACTCTTTCTTCTCATTTGAGTAATCGATCCATTGCCATCTAAATCATCGTATCCATCTTCATCAAACAAACCATCTCTGTCATCATCCAAAGGAATCATTCCAGATCTTGGGCTACTTCCTGTATTTGGTTCTTGCATATAATTGTTTCTAGCATCTGGATTAATGGTAGGAACGATATAGAAAACACGATCATTAAGCATCTTGGTAATGTAGTCATTGTCTCCATAGTTTTCGGTCAAATACCAAGCAGTATAGATAGAGATTTCTCCTCCTTGAATTTCATTAGAGTGAATGTTGCCATCCAAATAAAATCCAGGTTTTCTGTCAGCATCTCCAGCTATGTAATTGGTAATAGCAAGCATCCAGATATCCTTACCCATTGCTGATTTACCAATGGATTGTCTTTTTACTAAATTTGGATGTGCATCTGCTATTTTTTTTCCTAAAGCAGCAAGGCCTTCAGAAGTATAGTATCGATTAAATGATATTTGAACCTTAGGATTGTGTGGTGATCCTGCAGCTCTAAAAACTTCATCACTTTTTTGTGCGTTGATTGCCAATGGGAAAAGAAGTAGTAGCAACAACGATTTGCGAATATATGTTTGTAATTTCATGTTCTTTAAAGTTTTATTTTAATTGAATTGTTGCCTTCTTTGTCCCTGTATGTGCAGCGCCAGCCTCAAGGCCAACACTTCCATTTCCTTTAATTAACCAAGTAAATTTAACAGAGCTATCTCCATCAATGCTATCTACCAAAGTAATTTTTCTACCGGTAATAATTTCTTGATTTTTCTGAAGATCCAAAGCCACTTTTATTTTACGCAACCATCGAGAACGTTTCCCCATTTCTGTATGTGTTGGTAAAATACCAGAATTGTGAACATCTACCGTAATTCTTGTAAAACCATTATTTACTTTTTCTACCACTAGGTTTTCTAAAGTAATGGACGGCTGCATTTTTGCCAACTCTAAAATAAATTTGGTATGTGTATCACTAATTCCTTGAACCATTTTATAAGGAGGGTTCAACATTATATAAGGTGCAATACCTCCAACTTCAACTTTTTGATTTGGGAAATCTGGATGATTGACTTGTTTCCAATCAACAAAAGTATTTTTAATGCCTTCTTTTTCTGCCCAACGTAAAAAGTTTACCTCGGTGTTTTTTGAAGCTTTCGCAATAGAGTCTCCTTTAAATTTTGGTACCCACCATCCTGGTGTACTCAAGGCTAATTTCCCAAAATGGAAGTAAGACCACTCAAAAAAACTTCCTCCTTCACCTGTTGCGCTCGGTGCATCTTTGGTGCCAGTTATTTTATTGTAGTTGTCTGATAAAAATTTATTTAGGTCAGCATCGTCTTTTAAAACACTACTAACCACGCGCTTTTTAGCTCCTCCAGCATTGTATTTTAAAGGGGCTGATAAATTGTTTTCAGGGCCTAAGGTTATAATAGCAAAAATATTCCACTGCTCGTATAAGAAGTCTAGCAGGGCTCTGTTTTCTTTTTCAGAAACTGGGTGTTCTCCTGCCCCTGGTGTAAAATAAGGGAAATCAAAACTAAAGTTTTTATTAAATAAAATTCCGCCTTTACCATCTTCATTAAAGACTCCGTCCTTATCATTATCGATGCCTTCAGTAAAAATTTTATAGGCTCCTTTTTCACCCTTGTTGATGTCTGCTTTTACAAGGATACGGTCATCTTCTTTTAATTTGATATACATGCCTGTTGGGTCTTCAACACGCATCATGGTAATCAGTCCATCCTTGTTTAGATCGTCAAAGCCATCTTCATTCATGTCACCATCTCTATCATCATCCGTGTCTTTTGCATTTCCAGTTCCATGATGTTTTAACTTCGAGAAATAATTTTCTGTGGCGTTAGGACTCATGTTTGGAAAGATATAAAAGGTGGTGTTTTCCAATACATCCGAATGATTCTTAAGAATGTTCTCAGCAATGTTAACCGCCATTTCTGGGCCTAATAAGTAATTACCATCCACTCCACTAACTATGGCGATGGCAGGTTTGTTTTTCGCATCTCCTTTGGAAAGAGTGAGTGCTAAAATTTCATATCCACCAACCGTTGTGGTTAGGGTTTTTAATTTACTGCTAGAAGAATAGCTTCTTTGCAGGTTTTTAATTTTTTGACTGAGTTTACTGTAGTTACTGTAGTCGGTTTGAGCCGAAATTTGTACACTCGTTAAACAGAGAGAAATCCCTAAGAAATAGGATAGGAATGAAGTTTGTTTGCGCATAATAACAAATAATTTGATTAGTTCAAAAATAGTCCAAATCGTATGGAGCTATTCTTAACAAACCTATCTGTTATTTGTGTCTAAACCAAAAAATTAAGCTTTTTTTAACATTTAGGACTTTAGCAAGATTTCTTCAAAATCTGCAGCCTTATCAAGGCTTGAAAAAAGGGCTCTGAATTTTTCTGAGGGCACTGCTAATTTTCTTTTATGTAGATCAATCCAAGCGCCATACACATTAACAACGGCAGACAATTTGCCAGCTTCATTAAAAATATGATGTTCTAATTTCCATCGTTCTAAATTTTTAGAAACTGCTTTTAAACTGAGGTCAACAGTAATGTTTTCACCCATATGAATTTCTTTGTAGAAAGAGGTTTCCTCCTTGAATAAAATAGGGCCTAAATTTTCCTTGGCAAAAATCTCCATAGAGAATCCTTGGTCCTTAAAAAAGCGAGCTCTCACTTCAGCCGCATAATCATTGTAGGCTGTATGGCGCATATGTCTATTTGGGTCAAAATCTGCCCATTTTGTAGGAAATACAACGTTAAATTTCATCTGAATTGAATAAAGTATGTTAGTTTTTAACTACCTGCCCTTGGTTTTTCATTTTTAATTTACTCAGAACAGTTAAGGCCTCTGTAACATAGATATCCTTGGCTAAATTTTTATGCCAAGCTTCTCTTTTACTTGCAATAACAGAATCCTTTTGTAATAATGGAAGTTCACTTTTTGGTGAGCTAAAACTTAGGTGAGAATCAAATTTAAAAGCAGAGGTAAATTTTTTGGCCGATTTCTCAAATTGCTCGTTCTCTTTCACAAAGTCTTTGTAATTTAAAGAGTATGAGGTTTTGTCTTGTCCATCTTTTAACCATTTTGCATAATCATTGATCAATTTAAATTGCTCGTTTTTCATGATGCGTTCTTTACTTTCATTAACCACATCACTAAAATTACTATATGAGTTGGTAGCTGCGTAGTTTGCCTTATCCACCTTGTCCCATTCCAAAGCTCCATCAAGATCTCTTTCACCAACTTTCATATAGCTATATCGAGATGGCATTGCAATGTCAGAATAAACTCCTTCTTTTTGAGTCGAACCTCCATTGACACGATAAAACTTTTGAATGGTCATTTTTAAGAACCCTAAATCCTTTTCGTACTTTGGATAAAATTGATTGATGGGTAAAATATTTTGAACAGTACCTTTTCCGTAGGTTTGATTTCCTCCAATAATAACAGCACGGTTGTAATCCTGCATGGCTGCAGCAAAAATTTCTGAAGCTGAAGCAGAAAATTCATTCACCAAAATTACCAAGGGACCATTCCATTGAATTTTTGGGTCAACATCATCTTTTACTATTGGGCTTTCACCTCTGTATTTTACTTGAACTATTGGACCTTTGTCTATAAACAATCCAGAAATTTCTATAGCTGTTTTTAATGATCCCCCGCCATTGTTTCTTAAGTCGATTAAAAGACCTTGAACATTTTCTTTTTTTAAGTTTTCAATTTCTTTCTCCATATCTTTTGCAGAATCACTGGTGGTTTTTCCGCTAAAATCAATATAGAACTGTGGTAAGTCAATTAAACCATATTTTTGTCCATCAATATAAACCACACTCGATTTTACAAAGGTTTCATCAATATTTACAATATCTCTGATTAAAGAAATCACACGAACCGAACCATCTAATTTTTTCTTTACAGTTAATTTAACTTGGGTTCCTTTTTTTCCTTTAATGAATTTAATAGCATCATCTAATCGCATTCCTACGATATCAAGAGGTTCATCATCTGCCTGAGCCACTTTTAATATAATGTCACCTGGTTCCAATTCGCCTTGTTTCCATGCCGGTCCTCCAGAAATAATTTCAGAGACATGCGTGTAAATTCCTTTTTTCTGTAATCGAGCTCCAATTCCTTCAATTTTCCCAGACATGTCCACATCAAATTTTTCTTTGATGTTTGGAGCCATATAAGTAGTATGTGGATCAAAACCACTAACCACACTATTTAGAAAGGTAGAAAACCAATCTTCATTGTTCAATTCTTCAATTCGGATGTATAATTCATCCATATTCTTCATAACTTCTTTCCTAGCATTCTCTTCTAAAACAGCAAAAGAAGTTTTTTTAAAGCCCTTTTGATCTTTAGCTTTTTCCTCTTCCAATTTTTGTTGTTCTTGAACTCTACTCAAAGTATTTAACTTTAATTGCTTGCGCCAATAATCAATTAGTTCATTTTCGTTTTTAGCAAAAGGGGTTTTTTTGTAATCTACATCAACCATTTCTTTTGTAGAAAAGTTAAAGGGTTTTGCTAGTATTTCTCCGTAATATTTTTTTGCGCTTTTAATTTTTTCTGTAAAATGACCATAAACCATATTGTAAAAACTCAAGTCTGATTTTTTTATTTGGTTGTCAATTTGGTATTTATACACCGAAAAATCAGCAATATCTTGCTGAGTAAAATAGCGTTTCGACGGATCTAGGCCTTCAATAAAGCTATTGAACACCTTTTCCGAAAAATCATCATCCATGTCTTTAGGTAAATAATGACCATTGGTTAACATATAATTAATTACGGTAATTAATACTTTGTCTTTTTCTGGGTCATTTTGACTTTTTTGAGTTGTAAAACTTGAAAGAATTACAAATAATGCCAAGATTGGAATAAAGATTTTATACTTGTTTTTCATGTGTTGATTTATTTCTTTAAATAGATATTTGTAATACAGTCAATATTTAATGCAAACTACTAAAATATGGGAAAATTTACTAGGACTTTAGCGATTAACTCTTTCGTAATTGGATTTTTTTTAATCTTAATTTTTAAAGGCCTTTAAAAAAGTATTTGTACACTTAATTTTACAAATATAGTTGTTCATTCATAGCCCGAAATTTTATAATACAATATTAGTGAAAAATCGAACAGGGTTTTCTTTACAAAATGTTAAAACTGAAACAAAAAAAGACTCTAAAAATGTAGTACATTTGTTAAAAATCTATACAATATTACATGAAAGAAAGACCCTTAATTCTTGTGACCAATGATGATGGAATTACTGCACCAGGTATTAGAGCCTTAATCGAAGTAATGAATGAAATTGGCGATGTTTTTGTTGTAGCTCCTGATAGTCCTCAAAGTGGTATGGGACATGCAATAACAGTTGACAATGTTTTGCATTGTAATTCGATAACCGTAGATGATGGACCTCAAATAGAATACAGTTGTTCTGGTACCCCAGCAGATTGTGTTAAAATGGCCGTCAATGAAATTCTAAATAGAAAACCAGACTTGTGTGTTTCTGGAATCAACCACGGTTCAAATTCATCTATTAATGTGATCTATTCTGGAACGATGAGTGCTGCTGTTGAGGCTGGAATCGAAGGACTTCCTGCCATTGGATTTTCATTATTAGATTTTAAATGGCACGCTGATTTTACGGCTGCTAAAAAGATTGTCAGACAAATTGTTTTAAGTGCACTTCGCAATAAAATGCCAGAAGACACCGTACTCAATGTGAATATTCCAAATTTACCAGAAGATCAGATAAAAGGAATTAAAGTTTGTAGACAAGCCAACGGAAACTGGAAAGAAACTTTTGACAAAAGAACCAGTCCTTTTGGTAAAGAATATTATTGGCTATCGGGTGAGTTTGTCAATAAAGATAGAGGCGAAGACACCGATCTTTGGGCCTTAGAAAATGGCTATGTGTCCATGGTTCCCGTTCAGTTTGATATGACTGCACACCATATGATTCAAAAATTAAATACTTGGGATTTATAAGGGTTCGCACTAAATTAAAAGCATGAAGTATTATATTATTGCAGGAGAAGCCTCTGGAGATTTACATGGTTCTAATTTGATTAAAGAATTAATCAAACAAGATGCTGACGCCCAAATTCGATGTTGGGGAGGAGATCTTATGCAAGAAGCAGGAGGGACTCTTGTAAAGCATTATAAAGACCTTGCTTTTATGGGGTTTGTTGAGGTGATAAGAAACATTCCTACCATTTTTAGAAATATTGCTTTTTGTAAAAAAGACATCCTTGAATTTCAGCCCAATGCGATCATTTTTATCGATTATTCTGGTTTTAATTTGCGTATCGCGAAATGGGCAAAACAACAAGCTTTTACGACGCATTATTATATTTCTCCCCAAGTTTGGGCATCAAGAGCAGGACGTGTAAAAGCCATTAAAAGAGACATTGATCTAATGCATGTAATTTTGCCTTTTGAAAAGGAATTTTACGCCAAATATGATTATGAAGTTAATTTTGTTGGACACCCTTTAATCGATGCCATATCAGGTAGAGAACAGGTCAATGAAACTGCTTTTAGGGAAGCGCATGATTTGGGATCAAAGAAAATTATTGCGCTTTTGCCAGGAAGTAGAAAACAAGAAATCATTAAGATGCTTTCAGTAATGTTGTCTCTGGTAAAAGACTTTCCTGAATATGAGTTTGTGATCGCAGGAGCACCGAGCCAAGATTATGATTTCTATGCACATTTTATAAAAGACTCGAATGTAAAATTCATCAATAATAAGACTTATGATTTGCTCAGTATTTCTTATGCAGCGCTTGTTACCTCTGGAACCGCGACCTTAGAAACTGCCTTGTTTAAAGTTCCTCAAGTAGTTTGTTATAAGGGTTCTGCTATCTCCTATCAAATTGCGAAACGCATCATTACACTGAAATTTATTTCTCTGGTAAATCTAATTATGGATAAGGAAGTCGTTACAGAACTTATTCAGGATGATTTTAACAAAAATAGACTCAGAAAAGAACTGTTTAAAATCTTAGACCCTTCTCTCAGAGAAAAATTATTTATTGATTATTATGAGTTGGAACAAAAACTAGGAGGTAAGGGGGCATCTGCCGCAGCCGCTAAAAGCATTATTTCAGCCATAAGCTAATTCCATAAATTTTTGTAACTTTCATCTGCTATGAAAAAGTTACTGTATTATGTACCCACCCATTTTTTGGGTGCGTTACTCTTTGGTATTTATTTAGAATATCAGTTAAAGTTTTGGTTCTTATCCAGAAATCAATCCCTGCTGTTATTTTCGGTTATTTTAGTTGGCTTATTCATACTTCATCGATTTCATAAAAAGAGTTGGTTTAGCTTTTTTACAAGTGTTTTCTTTATTTTCTTTGGCGTCTTTTCTGTGCATTTTCAAAAAGATCAGCTCTCTAAAAATCATTTTCAAAATTTTTCAAAGAGCAATGCTCCTGTTTTATTAAAACTTGTGAAACGATTAAACCCATCTAGCTATTCAGATAATTTTATTGCAGAGGTTACACAGATTGGTTCCTTGAAAACGAAGGGGAAGGTCTTGCTTCAAATTCAAAAAGATTCTTTAGATCATGGATTGATGATTTCTGATTTCCTATGGACTTATGGTGCTTTTGAAATGATTCAAGCACCTTTAAATCCATACCAATTTAGTTATAAGGACTATTTAGAAAAGTTAGATATCCAGCAACGTTTGGTTGTGGCGAATGGCACTTGGGTTTTTGTTAACCAGAAAAATTTTTCTATGTTCCGATGGGCAGATCATTTGAGAGAACGGATTCAAAAACAATTAAAGAAATTAGACTTTTCTGCTGATCAACTGGGTATATTCAATGCCTTGTTATTAGGGCAAAGGGGCGAGGTGTCAGATGAATTACTTCAAGACTATACTCGAGCAGGAGCCATGCATATCTTGGCTATTTCTGGCCTGCATATTGGAATCTTATTATTGCTTTTTAATTATTTACTGAAGCCCCTAGAATACTTTAAAAACGGTGTGTATTTTAAAACTGTTCTAGTGCTAATTTTGATGTGGGCTTTTGCTTTGGTGGTTGGTTTATCTTCTTCGGTTGTTCGAGCAACCAGTATGTTCTCATTTGTAGCCGTAGCCATGGTTTTTAAAAGTCAGACTGCGGTGCTGCATTCTTTAATAAGTTCGCTTTTTTTCTTAGTCCTTTACAATCCTATGTTTTTATTTGATGTAGGTTTTCAATTGAGTTATCTCGCGGTCTTCGGAATCGTTTTTACACAACCCATCTTAAATGGATTTTGGACACCAAAATGGTGGTTGTTGAGAAAAATTTGGCAATTAACCACAGTCTCTTTAGCGGCACAAATAGCGGTATTGCCTTTAAGTTTGTATTATTTTCATCAGTTCCCTGCCTTATTTATCCTGTCAAATTTACTGATAGTTCCTTGCTTGGGAGTCATTTTGTTTTTGGGTTTACTTATTATCGTATTGTCTTTTTTAAAAGCTGTGCCAGGGCTTTTAGTGACTGTTTATGCCTTTGTTTTAGAAGCTATGAATATTTTAATTCAATGGGTCTCTAGACAAGAGTTATTTGTTTTTGAAGAGATCTCATTTTCTAGTTGCCTACTCGTATGTACTTATACAGTTTTGTTGTTTTTTTTGCACTATCTCACTAAACCAAAATTCTATAAATCTATTTTAGTCTTAGTTGCTGTTCTATGTTTTCAAGCAATTCTTCTTTTTGAGAGATGGGATCTTGCTAGGCAGTATAAACTCATTATTTTTCATCAGACTGCTCATACGCTTATCGCCGAACAAAAAGGGAATCAACTGTCAATTTTTCACAATCTTGATAGCATTCAGTTCGGGCAGTCAAACCTTTTAAAAGCCTATCGCATCGGTGCTCAAATTGACGTTCAAGAAGCTGAAGATTCTATACCTTCTCTATGGTCATTTGCAGACAAACAAATACTTATTGTAGATAAACTAGGTGTTTATCAATTAACAGGTCTTGAAAAACCCATTGTACTAATAAGAGAGTCGCCAGGAGTTAATCTGGAGCGATTGATAAAAACTTTGCAGCCACAACTTATTATTGCTGATGGTTCCAATTATAAAAGCTCAACGAACGCTTGGGAAGCAATTTGCAAAAAGTTAGGAATTGCTTTTTACAACACAAGAGTGCAAGGAGCTTATGTTTTGGAGGGTGAAAAATAAGGCCAAAAAAAAAGAGCAGCGGAAGCTGCTCTTTATAAAGTATGTACGCATATTCTAATGTACGTTACCCATTAATTTTTTCATTAGAGGAGAGAAAATTAATACCACAACTCCGGCGCCTAATGCATAGATTGCAATTAAGGCAAAACCATCTGTGTACACCTCTAAAGTATCTAAGCCACCAACTTTGGCATCTGTGCTTTCTATGGCAAGTTGCTTACCTATAAAACCAACAATCTGAAAAGCATAAGCTGATGATAAGAACCAAATCCCCATCATAAAGGCTACAATTTTTTTCGGCGATAAATCAGTGATTTTTGATAGTCCAACTGGCGACATAAACAATTCCCCAATAGAAATAATAAAATACATGATTAGTAAATATGCAAATGGCACCATTCCGTTTTCATCTGCACTCCCTTTACTTAAGGATAGGATATAAAAACTCAAACCTGCTAGAACTAATCCTAATCCAAATTTATAAGGTGTTCTTGGGTTTAAATTCTTTTTAGATAGATATGCCCATAACAAAGAAATAGGAATTGCTAAAATTATGATAAACATAGAGTTTAATGAGTTGGTTTGAGCAGCGGTCATAATTCCATCTAAAGAAACATTTCTAGATGCAAATAGGGTAATTACACTTCCAGACAATTCATGGAATCCCCAGAACATAGTCATGAAGAAAGTAATTAACACAGCCATGAATAATTTTTTACGCTCTTCTAATGTAGCTTTCATCATAATGTTTCCTAAGTACAAGATAACTCCCACTCCAATTAATTTAAAGATTAAGCCAACAATAGTTTCATTCCCTAAAAAAGATTCTCCACCAGCAATTGCCTTGTAAGCAGATAAAACATAAGCAATTAAAGGAACACATAATATAGACACTATTGGAATAAAAGTCTTTTGTGGAATACCAAAAGTTTTCTTTTCATACACTTCTTGATTTGGAGGTAATCCTCTTTCCCCAAAGATATTTTTCTTAATTCCACTATAGAAGAAAATTAACCCTGTTAGCATTCCAATACCTGCCAATCCAAATCCATAATGATACCCATATTTTACAGCGAGCCATCCACATAATAACGGCGCGACCCATCCTCCAATATTTATTCCCATATAGAAAATGGTAAATCCTGAATCTTTTCTTACATCTCCATCTTCGTAGAGAGTACCTACAAATGTTGAAATATTTGGTTTAAAAAAACCATTACCAACAATAATAAACGACAAGGCCAAAAAGAAAGCAATATCATTTTCAACCGCTAAAACAAAATGACCAATAGCCATTAAAATCCCACCTAAGAAGATTGAACTGCGAAGTCCTAATATTTTATCAGAAATTTGCCCACCAATTACAGTTGAAGCGTAGACCATTGAGCCATATGAGGCATAAACAACGGCAGTAGCTGTGTCACGTTCGACAAGTGCCTTGAAAATTTCTTCCACCATATAAAGCGTTAATAACGCTCTCATTCCATAGAAACTAAATCGTTCCCAAAGCTCTGCAAAGAAAAGATAGAATAATCCTTTTGGATGTCCGAACATTTGAGGTTCGTTTGATTGATTGACTGCTGAATCTGCCATAATACTGTTATTTTTAGTTTTTTTAGTTGTTTTAAAGAAATCTTCCCAAACCAGAAGTTCCAATATCTTTTTGATAAAAGATTGCCAAGTTTACGCAAAAAATGGCAAAAATCAAGTTAAAAATTATAGAAATATAGAATTGTAAGAGAATTTAAACGGGATTCATTTATCTTTGCAACACCTATAAAAAAGAATCAATGTCTAAAATTATTTCAGGATTTTCCAAACTCAGTAAACAAGAAAAAATTGATTGGTTGGCAAACAATTATTTTGGTAATCAGCCAGAAATAACAAATACACTTCAACAATATTGGAATGCAGATCAAAAGCTTCAAGCCCTGCATGATGATTTTATTGAAAACACCATTTCCAACTTTTATTTGCCCTACGGAGTGGCTCCTAATTTTATCATCAACGGAAAAGATTATGTAATTCCAATGGTGGTTGAGGAAAGCTCGGTGGTAGCCGCAGCTTCGAAAGTGGCAAAATTTTGGAGTAGTCGAGGAGGTTTCAAAGCAACAGTGCTTTCTACTACCAAAATTGGACAGGTGCATTTTATGTACAAAGGTAGCAAGACAGATTTGACCGACTATTTCAATCGGCAAAAAGAAAATTTAATAAATGCAACTGCTTCCATTACCAAGAATATGGAAAAAAGAGGCGGAGGTATTTTGGATGTAAGTTTAGTAGATAAAACTGATAAATTGGATCATTATTTTCAATTGCATATCACTTTTGAGACCAAAGATTCGATGGGTGCAAACTTCATCAACTCTTGTTTGGAGGCCATTGCAAAAACCTTTCGAACACCAGAAATTGACATTGTCATGAGCATACTTTCTAACTACGTGCCAAATTGTATTGTTAGAGCGGAAGTTAGCTGTCCAATTGAAGATTTAGAAGGAGAGAACCCCAAAGAATTTGCAGAAAAGTTTAAACAAGCTGTTCAAATAGCAGAAATTGAACCCTATCGAGCGGTTACGCACAATAAAGGAATTATGAACGGTATTGATGCCGTTGTTTTGGCCACCGGAAATGATTTTAGAGCTATAGAAGCAGGGGCACATGCCTATGCTTCTAAAAGTGGAAGTTACCGCAGTTTAACGCATTGTAATATAGAGAAAGATGTATTTAAATTTTGGATTGAAATTCCATTGGCTCTGGGAACCGTTGGAGGATTAACCTCTTTGCACCCTATGGCTAAATTATCATTAGATATGTTGCAAAAACCATCGGCAAAGGAACTAATGCAGATTATAGCAACAGCAGGATTGGCGCAAAACTTTGCAGCTTTAAAAGCTTTGACTACCAGTGGTATTCAGCAAGGCCATATGAAGATGCATTTAATGAATATTTTAAATCAACTAGGTGCAACTGCGGCTGAAAAGGAAAAAATGGTGACCTATTTTAAAGATAAAACGGTAACCCATAGTGGAGTTGTGGAGGAATTTAATAGGTTGAGAAAATAGAGTACGAATAGGTCACCTCTAGCATTATTGAGAAATAAATATATTTATTTTGAAAATAAAAGTGCAGCTTGCGAGAGGTTTTTAATTAGGTGTCGACTGCCCTCGACCTGACAAGAAATATAATTTGAATCGATTTTACTCAAACGGAAAATTACTATTAACAGGAGAATATGTGGTCCTTGACGGCGCTGTTTCTTTGGCGGTTCCAACAAAATTTGGGCAAGATTTAATTATAGAACCTATTCAAGAATCTCAGTTGGTTTGGGCTAGTTTTACGAATACAGGTACCTGTTGGTTTGAAGCCGTTTTTGATCTGCCAAGATTGCGATTAGTTAGTTGTACTTTTGACTCTGATAAAGAGGGTAGTGCTGAGTTTATTGCAGAAACCTTGCAGACTATTTTATCCGAAGCCAGAAAATTAAATCCTGGATTTTTACAAAACAATTCTGGGTTTTTAGTAAAAACAAATTTATCCTTTCCTAAGGATTGGGGCCTTGGGAGTTCATCCACTTTAATAAATAATATTGCTTCATGGGCAAAGGTTGATGCCTATGCTTTATTGTGGAATGCTTTTTCAGGAAGTGCATACGATATTGCTTGTGCAAAAAACAATACTCCAATTCTTTATCAATTAAAAAATAGAAAACCTATAGTCAAAGAGGCTGAATTTAAACCAAAGTTTGCAGAAGAACTGTTTTTTGTATATCTCAACAAAAAGCAAAATAGCAGAGATGGTATTCAGAGATATAAATCATATCAATCAAAAAAACCAGAGGACTCATTCCAAGCAGATATTGATCATATTTCGTTACTTTCTAATGAGTTTGTAAAAGCCTTATCAGCAAAAGATCTTGAAAAAATAATGATTGATCATGAAAATATTATTGCCTCAATTATTAAGCTAAATCCAGTAAAAAAGGACTTGTTTCCAGATTATTTTGGGGCTATTAAAAGTTTAGGTGCCTGGGGTGGAGATTTTGTTTTGGTAACCGGAAATGAAAATACACCAAACTATTTTAAGGAAAAAGGATTTGATACCATTCTTCGATATTCAGAATTAGTTTTATAAACAAGTATCGCATCGATTAAATTTATTGAAGAAGGAAATAAATTTGTGTCGAGATGATATTAAAGAAATGCCGAGAGGTTAAAAACACATGAAAAAAGTAATCATCATTGGTGGAGGGGCAGCAGGTTTTTTTACGGCTATTAATGCCAAAGAAGCGAATCCTGAATTGGATATTATGATCCTGGAAAAAGGAAAGGAAGTATTACAGAAAGTAAAAATTTCTGGAGGTGGTCGTTGCAACGTAACACATGCCTGTTTTGAGCCCAAAGAATTAGTGAAGTTTTATCCTCGCGGTGAAAAAGAACTCCTCGGACCTTTCCATACCTTTATGACCGGAGATACCTTTGAGTGGTTTGAAAACCATGGAGTACCTCTTAAAATAGAAGAAGATAATCGTGTTTTTCCAGAGGCCAATACCTCACAAGCTATTTTAGATTGTTTTGAAAACTCAGTAGCTAGTTTAGGGATTAAGGTTTTAAAAAATCATGGAGTAGATGCAATTTCGAAAGTGAATGATCAATGGCAGGTACAGACTAAAACAGAACTGTTTATTGCAGATGTATTGGTGGTTGCAGCAGGTAGCAGTCCTTTGGCCTGGGACTTGGCAAAAAGTTTAGATCATCATGTTATAGCTCCAGTACCTTCGTTATTTACGTTCAATATTAAAGACAAACGAATCATTGATTTGCTTGGGCTTTCTGTTCCTAATGCCAGCGTTTCTATTGTGGGTACGAATTTAGAAAGTTCAGGTCCTTTACTTATTACTCATTGGGGAATGAGCGGTCCTGCCATATTGAAATTATCTGCTTTTGGGGCTTTAATTTTAGCCGATAAAAACTATCAGTACAATGTTGCGGTAAATTGGCTCTCTAGACCTACAGATAAAATAATAAACGTATTATTAAATTTAAAAAACAAGCAACCTAAAAAGCAAGTTATTTTAAAATCTCCATTTACTGAGATTCCTAAAAGATTGTGGGAACGCTTGGTTTTGGCTTCAGAAATTTCAGAAAATTTTAAATGGGCAGATTTAAGTAATGTACACATTGAA
This sequence comes from Polaribacter sp., assembly GCA_965659055.1. GTDB lineage: Bacteria > Bacteroidota > Bacteroidia > Flavobacteriales > Flavobacteriaceae > Polaribacter. Next base: position 8,207 of record CBFHUV010000014.1, on the reverse strand, counting down.
AAATTGGCAGGTCAACTCACAAAAGGTGTTTTCAATGCCAATGGAAAAAGTACTTTTAAAGAAGAGTTTGTCACTGCAGGAGGCGTTGATTTAAAAGAAATCAACTTCAAACGTTTTGAAAGTAAAATACATCCAAACTTATATTTTATTGGCGAAATGCTCAATATAGATGCAGTTACAGGTGGATTTAATTTTCAAAATGCTTGGACAGGAGGCTATATTGCAGCCATGGCTATAGCAGAAAACTAAGATTTTTTTCTACTTAATTGTCGTCCTCGTCATCCTCTTCCTCAAAGCAGTTAAAGATGATGGAATATCCATATTCTAAAGCTTCTTCATAGAGCTCAACTTGGTCTTCATCTACATCTTCTACAGAGTCTAAAGTATAGTACTCTTCTTCGAGTTCTGTAACTTTCCAACCTTCATCCTTAATATAATATTTGGCTAGTTTATAGGCACCTTCAATATCTTTATAATCGATATACAAACTTACATAAGCACCAATAACTTCATCGTATTGTTCAGAAGATTTGGTTGGTTTTGCTAAAGCGTTGATTAAAAACATAGGCTAGAATTTTAAGGTTTTCTTTGAAGTAGTTTCTCTATTTCAAAAACAAAGTTACGAACATTATGGTCAATAATGAATTAAAGAATTGAAGCATTTAAATCTTTTCGCAGCAAGATTTTTCTTTTTATAGAAATATACTTTTCCTAAGTAAAAGAGTTTAGCCAAGCTCTCCACGATGCGGTTTTAAAGCATCTCTATATATTTTCATGTCCAATTCATCTACTGTTACAAATGCAATGCTATGAAATTCATTGATGGTTTCGATATTAATTTCATGAAAGGCCAAGTTTTCAGTAGCGGCAAATTCTTTTAAGTGGATGCAGTGATGTTTCGCAATTTCAAGGCCATCTTCTCCTCTGAAATCCCAAATGAGTTTTATTCTTCTATTCATAAAACAAAAATACCTATTTCGTAAATAAGAAACAGGTATTTTTAACTAACTGAAACAACTTAATCAATTATTTAATTTTCCCTTTAAATTCGTTCATCCGTTTTAAATGATATTCGCTTTGGCTTAACTGGTAGGCTTTGGCAACATTTTCAAAAGCTTTTTTGAAGTTTTCTTGACTGGCAAAGTAATCTGCTAAAGAGTCAAAAGCATTGGCGCTTTTTGGATAATCTTTCACAGCCATTTCAAAAAAGGCGAATGATTTTTTTGTTTGTTTCATGTCTAAATACATATAACCAGACATCACCAAAAGCTCTTCATCAAAGGGAGGTACTACAAAACCAAAATGTTTCAAATACCGTTCTCTTTGATTCTTAATGATGCTCATTAATTCTTCAGTAGGTGTGCTTGGTTCATTAAACTTTTGAACATCTTGAATCTCATACCAATCAAAGATAGACTTGAGCCCATCCATTATAGAAGGATATGAAATAGTTCCATGATAATCCTTAGGATAATATTTCCAGATAGTTCTAAGTCCATCTGTTGCTTTTGCAAGTTTGGTAAACTCTAAATTAGATCTTCCAAACAAGGTATATTCACTAGTGTCCTCAAAAATATTTTCAATAGTGATGTCATTCTTTAGCATGTGCAAAGGGCTACTCAAAGAGATAAATAAGGATTTGTTTTTAAGATGACTCTTCTTAAAAATCATTGCAGCCTCTTTAACGAGTTTTTGATTGTCCCAATCCAAACTTGGATCTATTGCTAAATAATTTGCAAATACCTCTGGGTGATGCACTAAGGCATAAGCAGTGAACAAACCTCCGTATGAATGCCCAATTAAGGTTCTGTAAGAGGTCACAGGATATAGTTTTTCTATATGCGGTATTAATTCTTTCTCTATGAAGTTAAAGAAATTTTCTGCTCCTCCGTTTTCTTCGGTAAAGGAACCTCCTTGCCGCGTGCTAATTTTAGAAATTGTCAGATCTCGCGTTCTGTGCTGTTCATTAGAAATTCCAACTAAAATTAATTCAGGTATAAATCCTCCTGAATAATAGTTTTGCACCAAAGAAACTGTTGGTAAATGCATTTCTCCATCTATAATATAGGCAACAGGGTATTTTTTGTCTATCGTATAATTTGAGGGTAATTGAACCCAGAATTTTCTTTGTTCTTTGAGAATAGAAGAAAAGAGGCTGTCTACTTGGCCAATTTGAGTTAAATATTGACTCTGAGCGTTTAGGCTACTAAGAGGTGCTAATATAATAGCAAGGAAGCAGATTGCAAAAGTGATTTTTTTCATGTAAAAACGTAAAGTTAGGGTAGATGAAGGTGTCTATTTAGGTCATCTATAATTAGAATTAGTATAATTTTTAGCCATCATCTTGATTGGTGCGGTAGAGAAGATAAACGAAATAAGCTATTTGTTTTTAAGAATTAAAATAATAATTCCGATTCGTCCAATTAAAAATGCGACGATACCAAATAGAGGAGAAAGAAGTCCAATTTTTAAGCCTGATGCAAACACTTCGGGAGCGACATCACCAGAAAGTTCAATAGCATCAAAAGCACCAATCATTCCAATCATGAACCCAAGGAAGCCCCAAAACAAGGTAAATAAGCTTATTGATTTTAAAAGACTAATGGTTTTAGTTAAACTGTCTTTCTGAAGAAAACCTTTAATAGTTAGGCCTATCAATGTTAATAACAAAAATAAAATAGGGTACATAAAAAAAGCACCACCTTCTTCTAAGCGTTGGCCTATTCCAAAAAATAGCATTGCTTTGACGTTTTGTAATAAAATAGTTGATAACATAATAATATAGTTTTAATAGTTTATTAGCTTACGAATGTATAAACTTGATATGTGTATTTTGTTTATTTTCGATGGTTTACCAATTTAGCACTGTTTTTGACATTAGAATCAATAAGCATCTTCACAAGGTTAAAACTGCAGAAAAGGTCATGTTTATTGTAATTAGTCTTATAAATCAGCCTAAAAAAATTAAATATAGTAATATTGTAACTATGCTTTCAATGAATTCTTTTTTGAAAAAATTTTTGACAGGGGTTATCCATGTGTTTTTTTGGGTTCTCGTGTATTTCTTTTATAACTATTTTTTAGGATTTGGTAGTAATAATATAGCCTATATTACCTCATTTTCGTTTTATCTAATGCCAGTCACTATAATCTTGAGTTATTTTGTAGCTTATGATTTAGTGCCTAATTATTTATTAAAAAAAAGGTATAACTTATTTATTTTATATGCCACTTATTCTTTTGTTTTCTCTTTTTACGCAATTCTTCTTTCAATTTTTCATGGAATTGTATTTACTGAAAATTTAAGTATTGAAAATTCCTCACCAATTACAAAAACTCTTCCCTTAATTGTTCTTGGAGTTTATTTTGTAGTGCTGTTTGTGGCTGTTCTTAGTTTAGCATTTTACAATTACAGGTCAGTGCTTAAAAATGAAGACCTAAGCAATAAAATTTTAAAAAACCAATTAAAATTAAGAGAGCAAGAATTGCGATTTTTAAAGATGCAAATTCATCCTCATTTTTTGTTCAATTCTTTAAACACGATCTACGGTTTCGCGTTAATGAAAAAAGATGAAGCTCCAGAAATGATTTTAAAGTTATCAAATTTATTAGATTATATTTTGTATCAAACAGACAAGCCCAGTGTCGCTTTGAGTAAAGAAATTGCTCATTTAAAAGATTATATTTCTCTAGAAAAAATGCGTTTTCATGATACTTTAATTGTTGACGCTAACTTTTTGAACAGCAATGAAGATATAGAAATAGCCCCTATGCTGTTAATTCCTTTTCTCGAAAATAGTTTTAAACATGGCGCTATTAAAAACGGTAAATTAAAAATAGATTTGGAGCTGAAAGCGTCAGAAAATGAATTGTATTTTAAGTTAATGAATAGCTCAAACTCAGATAGAGAAACAAACATAGGTATTGGGCTTCAGAACATAAAGAAAAGATTAGAGATGTTGTATCCAGCTGCCTTTGATTTGGAAATTGAAAACCTAAAAAACATCTATACCGTTGTATTAAAAATTAACTTAAACAAAACGAATCACCATGTCTCATAAAATTACTTGTGTTGTTGTAGATGACGAGCCTATGGCACGAGATATTTTAATCTCATATATAGAAAGAGTGCCTAATTTGGTATTAGTAAAAAGTTGTAAAAACGCGCTAGAAGCCTTAACGATTTCTCAACAAGAGAAGATAGATTTGTTTTTTTTAGATATTAATATGCCCGAGGTTTCGGGATTGTCTTTGGCTAAATTAGTGGGCAATGCCTCCAAGGTTATATTTACCACGGCCTATAGAGATTATGCAGTCGATGGTTTCGATTTAAAAGCGGTTGATTACCTGCTTAAGCCTATCGGGTTTGATCGGTTTTTAACGGCCGTAAATACCTTTTTAGGAGCTAATTCAGGTGCTAATAATCAAACTAGTCAAGTCAGTCCTTCTTCGGAATTCTTTTTTGTTCGTTCTGATCGGAAAATGGTTAAAATAAACTTGAATGAGATTCTTTATATAGAAAGTTTAAGTGATTATCTAAAAATCATCACAGACAATGGAACTGTTGTTACGAGAGAAACGATTACAAATATTCAAGAAAAATTGCCAGAGGATTTGTTTTTAAGGATACATCGTTCATTTATAGTCTCTCTAAATAAAATCGATTCTTATACCAATGAGTTTGTCGAAATAAATAAAAAAGCAATTCCAATTAGCAGAAGCTATAAAGTAGCAATTTTAGAAAAACTAGAGAAAAATTAATCGAAAATACTACCTTTACCAGAAATTCATACATCGTTTTGAACACAGCACAATTTATTCCAGGTAACTTAGATTTTTCTATAGTAAAGGCCAGTCATAGTTGGCAAACTCCAAGCAATATAGCCCTCGTAAAATACTGGGGTAAGACGGATCCACAAATCCCTAAGAATGCATCCATTAGTTTTACGCTAAACGCTTGCCATACAAATACCACCATACATTTTCAAAAAAAACAATTCGCAGAAGAAGTGCAATTTGAACTTTTTTTCGAAGGCAAAAAAAAGGAGGAATTTAAGCCGAAAATTGCAAAATTCTTTGATAGAATTTTAAGTTATTGCCCTTATTTATTGGCTTATGAAATGACTATTTATTCAGAAAATTCATTTCCTCATAGTAGTGGAATTGCTTCTTCTGCCAGTGGGATGGCTGCAATAGCCATGTGCCTATTGAGTTTAGAAAAAGAACTAAATCCAAGTCTTACAGAAGAACAAATTCATAAGAAGGCTTCGTTTTTAGCAAGATTAGGTTCAGGGAGTGCAAGTAGAAGTATAGAAGGGCCACTAGTGGTTTGGGGAACACACCCTTCCATAAATGGAAGTTCTGATTTGTATGGAGTGAAATATCCATACCCAGTGCATGCTATTTTTGAGGATTATCAGGATACTATTTTGTTAGTGGATAAAGGAGAAAAACAGGTATCTAGCACTGTTGGACATGATTTAATGCACAATCATCCTTATGCAGATCAAAGATTTTTGCAGGCCAATGAAAACTTAGGGCGTTTAAGCAGCATATTACAGCAAGGAGATGTTCCGGCTTTTATTCAACTGGTAGAAAGCGAAGCATTAACCTTGCACGCGATGATGCTCACCAGCACTCCATATTTTATTTTAATGAAACCCAATACTTTGGAAATTATAAATAAGGTTTGGGCCTATAGGGCTGAAACAGGAAGCTCTTTGTGCTTTACGCTAGATGCCGGCGCGAATGTGCATTTGTTATTTCCAAAATCTGAAGCTGAAACTGTTGGAAAATTTATCAAAAACGAACTAGCTAAATACTGCCAAAAAAATCAGTATATTTGTGACAATACAGGTCATGGAGCAAAAGAAATTACATACTAAATCCAAGATAATGAAGTCCTTAGCGGTGCTGATTTTTACAATAATGTTGTTCGTTGGGAATTTAGCCAATGCACAAAATCAAAAAATTTGGTTTGATGCTGATTGGAAAGTCGTCAGTCAAGATAAGGCAAGTTATTATAGACCAGTACCTCAAGAAAAAAAGGATGGCTATTGGATCGTTGATTATTATACAAACGGAAAAATTCAAAAAGAAGGGTTTAGTTATCTTTCGAATACTATTGAGCCCATTTTTGAAGGCCTAGTAAAAATATATTACGAAACAGGAATTCTAAAATCAGAGTCCTTTTATGTAAAAGGAATTAAAGACGGTCGTTTTTCTGCTTATTTTGACACTGGTGAGTTGCAAGAGCGCGGGGATTATGCGAATAATTTGAGGGATGGAAACTGGAAAACCTACTATAAAAATGGCAAAATTAAAGAAAGAGGTAAGTATGAAAAAGGAGAGAAAATAGGCATTTGGAAAACTTTTTATAAAAATGTATATAAATAACTTGATGATTTCATAATGAGTTATTTAAATAATAAATAGTACATTTGTAATAGCTTTAAAAAGAATAAATGAAAGGACCTTTATTTTATGCTAAAATATTATTGTTTGGTGAGTATGGGATCATAAAAGATTCTAAAGGCCTAGCAATTCCATTTAACGCCTACCGAGGCGCCTTAAAATCGTCTAAAAAACTTACAGAAAAAGCACAGAAATCCAATCAAAACTTATTGAGATTTTATGCCTATTTGTCCTCATTAAAGACAGATATCGTTCGCTTTGATTTAGCGCGTTTGCAATTAGATATTCAACAAGGAATGTATTTTGATTCTTCCATTCCACAAGGATATGGAATCGGAAGTTCAGGAGCTTTGGTCGCTTCTATTTATGATCAATATGCAGAAAATAAAATTACGGTTCTAGAGAATTTAACCAGAGATAAACTGCTGCAGTTAAAAGAAATATTTTCTTTAATGGAGTCATTTTTTCATGGAAAAAGCTCAGGGTTGGACCCTTTAAATAGTTATTTGAGTTTACCAATCTTAATCAATTCTAAAACCCATATTGAACCAGCTGGTATTCCCTCTCAAAAAGAAGGAAAAGGCGCAGTATTCTTATTAGACTCTCAGATGGTTGGAGAAACAGAGCCAATGGTGAGCATCTTTATGAATAAGATGAAAAACGAAGGTTTTAGAAAAATGCTTAACGAAGAATTTGTTTTGCACACCGATGCTTGTATTGAAGATTTCTTGAAAGGCAATGTATCATCGTTGTTTGGAAATATCAAAAAATTATCCAAAGTAGTATTAACCAATTTTAAACCAATGATTCCTGCGGCTTTTCATAAAGTGTGGGAGCAAGGACTTTTAAGTAATGATTATTATTTAAAGTTATGTGGTTCTGGAGGAGGTGGATATATTTTAGGATTTACTGAAGATTTTGATAAAGCTAAAGCATCCCTAAAAGATTATAAATTAGAATTGGTGTACAGATTCTAGCAAAATATCCTGCTAAAAGATGCAAACATCAAAGCCATTTTCACTTTCCTATAAATTTCTAAGTTTGTTCTCTGTCATTAGAGGCTATAATATTATGGTATTGGTATTGGCTCAGTATCTTGCTGCATTATTTATTTTCTCACCGAAGCGCTCTCTAAGTTATGTCTTGTTTGATTTTGAACTTTTTTTCATAGTTCTCGCATCTGTCTGTGTGGTCGCCTCTGGTTACATCATTAATAATTTTTATGATGTAAAAGCAGATAGAATAAATAGACCTCTAAAGACAGTTTTGGATAATGTTGTCAAGCAACAGACCAAATTGAAGATTTACTTTTTTCTAAATTTTTTGGGCTTTGTCTTTGGTTTTTTAGTTTCCTGGAGGGCAGCCTTGTTTTTTTCGGTATATATATTTTCAATTTGGTTTTATTCACACAAGTTAAAAAAGCGCGCTTTTATTGGATTGGTTACAGCTGCTATTTTAACTATATTGCCTTTTTTTGCAGTTTTAGTGCATTTTAAAAATTTCTCAAAAATCATTTTTGTGCATGCTAGTTTTTTGTTTTTTGTCGTTTTACTTCGGCAGCTCATCAAAGATTTAGAAAATATACGAGGAGCCATTGCTACCAACTATATTACTTTTCCTATAAAATATGGAGAACGAAATTCAAGAAAACTAGGTATCTATATCGTCTTTTTAACCTGCATTCCCGCTCTTATTCTTTTCTTTTATCCATCATTGGGCTATATGAAATATTATTTTATATTCTCCATTTGTGTGCTGCTTTTTATCGCTTTCATGCTATGGAAACACAACCT
>CBFHUV010000013.1:0-29110 GCA_965659055.1 Polaribacter sp. | reverse complement strand
ATGCAGTCAATAAAGAAGTATTGTCTTTCTTGTTTAAAGGTGAAATCCCAAATCAAGATAGCAACAATAAAATTTCTGAGGCTCGTCAACAAAAAAGAGAGCGCTTAAACGTGAGCAAGGCAGATGTGCAAAATAGTACAGAACAAGCCATTAGTAATTCAAGACAACAAGATCAAGGACCGGTAGAAACTGTGGTGCGTGATCAGCCTAAAATTGGACGAAACGAACGAGTTACCATCAAAAACGTAATGAGTGGTGAAGAACAAGAGGTGAAGTTTAAGCAAGCCATTCCTTTATTAGAAAAAGGTGAATGGGTGCTGACTAAATAAAAAGAGTTAAATAAAAAAGCCGATGCAATTGCATCGGCTTTTTTATTATATAAACTTTATACTACTTAATCAAAGGTAGTTTCCATTTTCAAATAATTCAAAAATTCTCTTTTGGTATCCTTATCTTTGAACTTTCCTCCAAACTCAGCAGTTACGGTACTGCTCTCAATATCTTTGATTCCACGAGAGTTTACACACAAATGCTTAGCATCTATAACACAAGCAACATCTTGTGTTCCTAGTGCTTCTTGCATGGCTTGAACAACTTGCATGGTTAAGCGCTCTTGAACCTGCGGTCTTTTTGCAAAGTACTCTACAATTCGGTTCATTTTAGACAAACCTATTACCTTTCCATTAGAAATATAAGCTACATGGGCTCTACCTATAATTGGCAGCAAATGGTGCTCACAGGTCGAATACACAACAATGTTTTTTTCTACCAACATTTCTCCGTAATTATAATTGTTATCGAAGGTCGATGGCTTTGGTTTGTTTGCAGGATTCAAGCCCATAAAAAGCTCATTTACAAAGGCTTTCGCTACTCTCTTAGGAGTCCCCTGTAAACTATCATCTGTAAGATCCATTCCTAAAGTGATTAAAATATCTTTTACACTTTCTTGAATCTTTTCAATTTTTTCTGCATCAGAAATATCAAAGGCATCTGCACGTAATGGCGTTGTTGCCGATGTACCTACATGATTTTCTCCTATTTCTTCACCTCTTTCGTCATTCATTTTGCTATTCACTTCAAACATTTCTTTCTTAATTAGAATGCAAATTTAAGGGTTTGCGCTGTATTATTTTAATTTCTCTATAAATTATAACTATATCGTTATCATTTTTTTTAGGGTTTCAATTTACCTATCAATTGGGCTACTGAGCAGGCTAATTGCTCTCCAGATTTCATGTCTTTTAAAGTGAACTCATTCTTTGCCATTTCATCTGCTCCAACCATTACAACAAAAGGAATTTCCCGTTTGTTTGCATAGTTCATTTGCTTTTTCATTTTGGCATCATCTGGATACAATTCTGACTTGATATTGTTCTTTCTAAGTGCTAAAATTGCTTTCATGGCATACAGAGCTTCCCTCTCACCAAAATTGATAAACAACACTTTTGGTTTTGGCAATTCCACCACCTTGAACAAGCCTAATTCTTCTAAAACCAAATAAATACGATCTAAACCAAAGGAAATGCCTACTCCAGAAACATCAGACAAGCCAAAAATTCCTGTTAAATCATCATATCTTCCCCCACCTCCAATGGAACCCATGCTCACACCTTTTGGCGCTGACACTTCAAAAATAGCTCCAGTATAATAGTTCAACCCTCTTGCCAGAGTAACATCTACTTCTAAACTTGAAGTTTGCAATCCTAAGGATTCTATAGAAGTACATACAAATCGCAACTCCTCTACCCCTTTTAAACCTTCTTCTGAACCCTTTAACATCGTTTCCAAAGAATCTAACTTCGTCACATTAGAGCCAAAAAAATTAAACAATGGGCTTACCTTTTCTATTGCCTCTTCAGTAATTCCTTTCGAAATCATTTCTTTCTCAACCCCATCCTTACCAATCTTATCCAGTTTATCTAAGGCCACTGTAAAATCGATTAGTTTATCTTTTGCTCCAATCACCTCAGCAATTCCAGATAAAATTTTTCGGTTGTTAATTTTAATAGTCGTTCCAACTAAACTCAACTTACTAAAAACAGTATCATAGAGCTGAATAAACTCTACTTCTTGCCATAAGGAGTCACTACCTACCACATCTGCATCACATTGAAAGAATTCTCTAAAACGACCTTTCTGAGGGCGATCTGCTCTCCAAACAGGCTGAATCTGATAGCGCTTAAACGGAAAGGTGATTTCATTTTGGTGCTGCACTACATAACGTGCAAAGGGCACGGTTAAATCATATCGGAGCGCTTTCTCTGAGATTGAAGAAGTAAGCTGAGCGCTATTTTTGTTTGCTAAAGTTTGATCATCAACTTTATTTAGATAATCTCCAGAGTTTAAAATCTTAAAAATCAAGCGATCTCCTTCTTCTCCGTACTTCCCCATTAGCGTTTCAGAATTTTCAAAACTTGGGGTCTCTATAGGCTGAAAACCAAAAGTTTCAAAAGCAGCTTTAATCGTATTAAAAATATAGTTGCGATTGGCGATTTCTGTAGGTGAAAAATCTCTGGTTCCTTTTGGGATGCTTGGTTTCATATAATTCAGTGTTCAGTGATCATGAATCAATTATCAGTCTATATGGTTTACTGATACATGATAATTGTTAATTGATCATTGTTAATTGTCGTGGCAAATATCGTGAAAACTTATAATTTTTTTGGCGTTTGAAAGGTTTTATTTTTTGACCTAAGACTATAAAGACTAGCATTGAGTTCAAAGCCTAGCAATAAAATAATCGCATTTAACCAAACGAATAACATCAAAATTAAAAGGGTTCCTATGGAGCCATAAAGTTCATTGTATTTTGAAAATTCATTGACATAAATACTAAACAAGTAAAAGGTAAATATGGAAAGTAAGGTAGTTAAAATGGTTCCTGGTGAGAAAAATCTGGAGTATTTCCCACTCTTGGTGCCAAAACGATACAACATAGACACGATAGTAAAAATCATAATCACAAACAAAATACCTCTACCCACTTGCAACCAAAAAATATCATCTTTTAACCAACCTTTATTGATCAATTCATCTAGGAAAAACTGATAGAAAATAATTAGGGCTACTGTAACCACTAAGAAAAAAGCCATTACTAAAGAAACTGCTAACGATATAAGATAAGCCTTTATCACGTTTCGAACCTCTTTTACATGATAGGAATATTCAAAGCCACCAAAGATGGCATTCACACCATTTGTCATTAAAAATATAGAAACAAAAAAACCAAAAGAGAGCAAGCCCGCTTGTTGATTTTTAATAATGTCCTCAATTACCAATTGACTCGCCTCAAAGGTTTTTGGTGGTAATATTTCTGCAATTAAAGACATCAATCCATCTTGAAATCCATCAACAGGAATAAAAGGAATTAAAGTTAATACAAAAAGCAAAAAAGGAAAAATAGCCATAAAAAAACTATAGGCAATCCCTCCTGCTCTTGTAGTCAGGGCACCTTTTACAATCCCAATGACATACATTTCCAAAACATCATACAAAGACATTCCCTGCAAACCTGGAATTTTAACTTTCTTTCCAAAACGAACAACGATATTAACAATCGGAATTTTATCTAGTTTGTCTTCTATTTCTTTAGTCATTATTTAGAATTGCAAAAGTTTTAATGGGGCAAAGTTTAAAATAGCTACAAAGTTACAAAGGCTCAAAATTAATTTCTCCTTGATTTGATAGTTCTTATAAAACTTGATAACATTCTTTCTATTTCTCTTGATAAATCGTATAAACTATTAAATTTTTCTTCTTTAATATATTCTAAATTGTACGCAATCTCTAATTGAGTTTGTAATTCAAATAAAGAAGCAATTGCAATATTTAAAAAACGAAGATAATCCTTCAATCCGTCTCTTCCATAACCTTCCGAAATATTACTCGGAACTGAAATTGCACTTTTTCTAATTTGAGAACTCAACACAAAGTTCTCATCATCTGGAAAGGATTTTGATACTTTGTAAATTTCTGTGACAAAACTCATGGATTTTTGACAAACCAATAATTCTCTAAACGTTTTCATAGTTTTTAGTTGCAAATTAGTGAAGATTAAAATTACTTCAAAGTCAGCATCATAAAAAAGTCTTTCTTCATAATGTAATCTTCTCACAATATTCACTAGCCTTTGAACCTCTGAGCCTTTCAACATTTGCTACTTTAATCCTCAACTCATCACTCAATCACAACTCCATATTTAACTAACAAGCCCAAAACATTCTCTTTACTAAACAAAGCCCCCTTCAAGAAATTATTTTCTGGCTCCATGTAAACATTTATCGAAGTCCTAAAGTTAGCTTTTTCTAGATTAGTTTTATCAAAAATTGCATTTTTCAGGTCAGAATCATCAAAACTTGCCATTTTCAAATCCGTTTCTGTAAAATCAACAGACTCTAGTTGACAACTTACAAAATGGGTCTTTGGTAATTTTAATTGATAAAAAGATGAAAAATTTAGCAAACAATCCTTAAAATTCACAGCTAATAGAAAGGGATCACATTCATGCATTTTAAGACCAATCATCTTGCATCTCAAAAAATCTACCTCTTTAAATGCTGTATTTTTTAGCTGAGCATTGCTGAAATTGCAATCCATAAATTGACAGTCTATGAATTGTATGTTCGAAGCATGCACATTTTCAAAATTACAATTTGCAAAGGTACAGCTCTCATATTCTCCCTTTTTTAAAGTCGTTTTTGTAAAATCAATTTTCGAAAAGGATTCACTATCAAAGTAATATTCTGTCATTTGTTTTTTTTTAAAAGTGGCAAAGTTTAAAATAGTTACAAAGTTTTACTTACTCTTTTTCTTTGTTATTCTCTCACTTTAAAACTTTGAAACTTTGAAACTTTGTACCTTTGTACCTTTGTACCTTTGTATCTCTATAAAGCTTTCAAACTCAAATCCATATTATAAACAGAATGCGTTAAGGCTCCAGAAGAAATATAATCAACGCCACATTCCGCATATTTCCGCAAGGTATCTTCGTTGATTCCTCCTGAGGATTCGGTAAGGCATTGCCCATTAATTAAGGCTACTGCTTTTCTAGTATCTTCATAATTAAAGTTGTCGATTAAGATTCTATAGACACCACCACAATTCAAAATTTCTTGAATTTCATCCAAGTTTCGTGCTTCTACAATAATTTTAATATCAATAGTATTCTCTTTTAAATAGGCCTTAGTTTTTGCAATGGCTTGGGTTATTCCTCCTGCAAAATCAATATGATTGTCTTTGATCATCACCATATCATACAATGCAAATCGATGGTTCTCTCCTCCACCTATTTTTACAGCCCATTTTTCGATGGCCCTGATTCCTGGTGTCGTTTTTCGAGTATCTAAAATTTTAGTATTCGTTCCTTTTAGAAGCGCCACAAAATGTCCAGTCTTTGTAGCTATCGCACTCATGCGCTGCATGGAATTTAAAACCAATCGCTCAGCTTGCAAAATAGATTGAGAGCGGCCTGAAACCCAAAACACAACATCTCCAAAGTGTACCTTTTCACCGTCATTAATCAAAATCTCCATCTGCAACTCAGAATCGACTTGTTTGAATATCATTTTTGCAAAGGCAACACCAGCAATAATTCCTTCATCCTTAACTAAAAGTTTTGCTTTGCCTTTTGTTTCGGCAGGAATACAAGATAAAGAGGTGTGATCACCTTCTCCAATATCTTCTCGAATCCCATTATCAATGATAATTTTTAATTCTTTTTCAAATTGCTCCTCTGATATCATTTTTACTAAATTGGTACTGCTAAAATAAGAATTCCTTTTGCTATTTGAAACAAAATGCCATCTGAATCGTCTATTAATAAACATTAGGAATCATGTCTCAAACTTCACTTTTTATAGAACGCATTAAAAGCAAGTTGTTTTTTAAGCTTTTTACTTGGTTTACCAGAATTCTTTTATCCATTGCCTTTATTCCTTCTGGACTAAAGAAATTGCTCGGTGAGCGCTTTACAAATATAGGGACAGATGATCCGGTAGGTATGTTTTTTGAAGTCCTATATCAAAGTGGATTTTATTGGAATTATCTTGGCCTGATGCAAGTACTTTGTTCGGTGTTCATCCTAATCCCAAGAACAACATATTTGGCAGCAGTGCTTTATTTACCTATAATTATAAATATAAATATTATTGTTATTTCTATGAATTTTAGGGGAACACCTATCATAACAGGTCTTATGTTTTTGGCAAATATTTATTTATTAGTTTGGGATTACAAAAAAACAAATACTATTCTTTCTGTTTTATTAAAAAAGTAAAATAGCTACTTTTGTAGTCATGAAAATCAAACTTCTTGCCATTGGCAAAACAGATGATAAAGACTTGCAGCAATTAATTGATGGCTATCAAAAACGCTTGCAGCATTATATCAAATTTGAATTGGATATCATTCCTGACCTTAAAAATATGAAGAACCTCAGTGAACTTCAACAGAAAGAAAAAGAAGGTGAATTGATATTAGCTAAAATCCAAAATACAGATGATTTGGTGCTTTTAGACGACAAAGGAAAACAATTCACTTCGATCGAATTTTCTGATTATTTGCAAAAAAAAATGAATACCGCTACCAAACAATTGGTCTTGGTTATTGGAGGTCCATATGGTTTCTCGGGAGCAGTTTATAAAAAAGCTACAGGAAAACTATCACTGTCCAAAATGACGTTTTCTCATCAAATGATTCGTTTGTTTATGGTTGAACAATTGTATAGAGGATTTACGATTCTGAAAAATGAACCTTATCATCATGAATAAATAATTCCTTTATTTCAACTAAAAACTATTTCCATTATAAGTACCCTTATCTACTTTTATTAAATAAAAAAAACTTAAAACAAAGATAGCTATAGTTCATTCTTTTTAACCTTTAAATACTCATGAGGTGCATAATTGGTAACCTTTCTAAACGCTGTAAAAAAAGGATTATACGAAGAGAAACCTATTTTGTTTGACAAAGATTCTAAGGTTTCATTATCCAAAAAACCTAACTCCATTAGTGAAATGGCATCTTGTATTCTGCTATTCATCCGATATTCTGAAAAAGAGGTCTTTGAATGATATTTAAATAGATAAACTATATGACTCGTTGGAACCCCTAAAACAGCTGCTATCTCATTTTGTGAAACTTTCTGATGTCGAAAAATCTTTTTTACAGCACTCAATTTATCAACCTCAATGATGTATCCTTTAATATTATCTTTAATATTATCTTCTAATCGTTGATCTTGATTACTTTTTTTCACTTCAGCATCCAATATCCAATTATCCCCTATCTTAAATAGATCATTATTACTATTTAGATTGAAATCATCAAATTTTATTAAGGTCCTATTTAGAATTGGTAAACCATATAATATTTCAGGGGATGTTAAAACTTTAAAAAAAATAAACAACCAAAAAAACAACATAAAAAAGGCCATGGGTTTTCCAGAAAGTAAAGCTTCTTCACTTATCTCTTTAAACAACGACACTAGAAGCATAATTGAACTTAAAACATTTATAATATACAAATAAAGTGTCCAGTTTTTGACCAAATAAAAATGCTTTTGATAACCTGACTATTATATTTCTTACATTTGCTCAAAATGAAGAAATGAAGTTAGTTTTCGCAACAAACAATAACAACAAACTTAAGGAAGTGCAAGAAATGCTATCAAGCTCAATTGAATTATTAAGCTTGGGAGATATTAATTGCTTTGACGAGATTGATGAAACTGAAACCACCATCCTTGGAAACGCAGTCTTAAAGGCAGATTATATTTCAAGTAATTACAGTTATAATTGTTTTGCAGATGATACAGGGTTGGAGGTTGAAAGTTTAGACGGAAGACCAGGAGTCTATTCAGCACGTTATGCTGGAGAACCTGCAAATTCAGAAAAGAACATACAAAAACTGCTTTTAGAATTAAAGAATAAAGAAAATAGAAAAGCCCAGTTTACAACTGTTATTTGCCTTATTATTGGTGGTAAACAGCATGTCTTTAAAGGGGTTTGCAAGGGCGAGATTCTTACAAAAAAACAGGGAGAAAATGGGTTTGGTTATGATCCAATTTTTAGACCAGATGGCTATGATCAATCATTCGCAGAAATGTCTTCCGAAGAAAAAAACCATATTAGCCATAGAAGAAAAGCCATTGATCAACTTGTTTCATTTTTAACAACCCTGCGTTAATTGGAAAACTCTTCTACATATAGCAAACAATTTATAATGCTGACTATTCTATTGATTGTGCTCTTTGCTGTTAATATTAGCCTAGGCTCTGTGTCTATTCCATTAAAAGATATTTTTTCATCCATTTTTGGAGGACAGGCCTCTAAAGAAAGTTGGGAAACAATTATTATAAATTTTAGGCTTCCTAAAGCCCTTACCGCTATCTTAGTTGGCTCTGGTCTTTCAATTTGTGGTTTGTTAATGCAAACACTTTTTAGAAACCCACTTGCCGGACCATTTGTTTTAGGAATTTCATCTGGAGCAAGTTTAGGAGTCGCTTTATTAATTTTAGGAGCAAGTCTTTTCGGTGGTGTTTTTGTTAGTCTTAGCTATTCAAGCTGGGCATTGGCTACAGCTGCTTTTATCGGATCAGCCTTGGTTCTTTTTGCTGTTCTAGTTGCTGCGAAAACAGTAAGAAATACCATGTCTATACTTATTATTGGCTTAATGTTTGGAAGTCTAACGGCCGCTGTGATAAGTGTACTAGCCTATTTTAGTGAGGCTGCACAAATTCAACAATATTTATTTTGGAGTTTTGGAAGTCTTGGAAATTTAAGTTGGAATGAAATCGCGGTTTTTGCTAGCATCTATTGCATTGGTATGGCTGCAGTATTTTTTATTATAAAACCCCTAAATAGTTATTTACTTGGAGAGCAATATGCTAAGAGCTTGGGTATGAACGTAAAGAGGGTGAGGTTATCTATCTTACTTATAACAAGCCTCTTAACTGGAGTGATTACCGCCTTTTCTGGCCCCATAGCTTTTATAGGTCTTGCAGTTCCCCATATTTCCAAAATGATTTTCAATAGTTCTAATCATAAAATTCTTATTCCGGCAAGTGCAATTTTAGGCGGAATTATTTTGCTGATTTGCGATGTAATTGCTCAATTACCAACAAGTGAATTTACCTTACCAATCAATGCAATTACCTCACTTTTTGGAGCTCCAGTCGTAATTTGGTTATTGGTTCGTAAAAAGAAAATATATGTCTAATAAATTGAAAAAAGACTTTTTGAACAAACCAGAAGCAAATATCGTTTTATATACTAAAGAGTTATCGATTGGATATTCTCAAAAAAAGCAGCAAAAGATCATCGCTAATGATATTAATTTAGCAATTCAAAAAGGAAGATTTGTTGCCTTATTAGGTAAAAATGGCATTGGTAAATCAACTTTATTAAGAACCCTTTCAAAGGTTCAAAAACCGCTAGGAGGGAGCATTGAATTAAACCAAAAAAGTTTAATTAAATACGCAGATAAAGAATTAGCTACCTTATTAAGTTTGGTTCTAACAGAACGCCTACCAGAAAGTCAATTAACCGTTATTGAATTGGTTGCTTTAGGTCGACAACCTTATACTAATTGGATTGACAAGCTTTCTAAAACGGATTTACAGAAAATAATTTGGGCCATGGAACAAACAGAAGTTGCTCATTTAAAGGATCACCGTTTTTACGAACTTAGCGATGGACAGCTGCAGCGCGTATTAATTGCAAGAGCTCTGGCTCAAGATACAGAAATCATTATTTTAGATGAACCAACTGCCCATTTGGACATGCATCATACCTTTAAAGTTTTTAATTTATTAAAACGACTGGTAGATAACACAAATAAGACTATTATTATATCAACACATCAGGTAAATCTCGCGTTAGAATTGGCGGATGAACTTATTTTAATGAATGAAGAATCTGTGCAAAGTGGCACCACAGAAAAACTGATTGAAGAAAATATTTTAAGCACGCTGTTTCCTAAAGAAATCATAAATTTTAACAAAACATTACGACAATTCTCGATCAACAAAGACAATTAGTTTTTCTATATTTGAGTCTCTTACAAGATAAGTTCACAAACAAACAACTAACTTAATTCAAATTATATAACCCCTATGAAAAGATTATTACTCTTCGCTAGTTTACTTGCTTTTATAGCTTGTAGCACTAGTAAAAATTCAACAATAGATGCAGACGCCAGCGTAGATTACTCTGCAAAGTTTGCTGCTAGCATTACAGATAAAGATTTAGCAAAACATTTATTCATTTATGCAGGCGATGAATTTGAAGGCAGAAATACCGGAGAACCTGGTCAAAAAAAGGCAGTTGAATATTTAAAAAACTTTTACATTCAACAAGGAATTGCTTCTCCATTAGGAGGTAGCAATTATTTTCAACCAGTACCTGCTGAATTTTTAAATGCTAGAAAAAGACGCGTTCCTTTAAAAGCATCTGAAAATGTTGTAGCATTTATTAAAGGGTCAGAAAAACCAGATGAAATTGTAGTAATTTCTGCTCATTTAGATCATGAAGGAATTAAGAATGGTCAAATTTATAATGGTGCAGATGATGATGGCTCAGGCACAGTAGCTATTTTAGAGATTGCTGAGGCTTTTCAAAAAGCAGTAAAGGCTGGAAAAGGACCTAAACGTTCTATTTTGTTTTTACACGTTACTGGTGAAGAAAAAGGCTTATTAGGTTCTAGGTATTATGTAGAAAATCCAATATTCCCAATTGCAAATACCGTTTGCGATTTAAATATTGATATGGTTGGGAGAGTTGATGAGAGACATGCTGATAATCCAAATTTTGTATACTTAATTGGTTCTGATAAATTGAGTACTGATTTGCACAATATTTCTGAGGCAGTAAACACAAAATACACAAAAATAGACTTGGATTATAAATACAATGATGAAAAGGATCCTAATAGATTTTACTACAGATCGGATCATTATAATTTTGCAAAATACAATGTTCCAATTATTTTCTATTTTAACGGGACGCACGCAGATTATCACAAACCTTCGGATACACCTGATAAAATTAACTATCCAATGCTGCAACAAAGAGCCCGATTGGTTTTCCATACAGCTTGGGAGGTTGCAAATAGAGATGCTCGAATTGTAGTTGATAAACCCGTGGAAGTTCAAAAATAATATTAAAGAAATTAAAAAAAACCGAACATACTTTGTTCGGTTTTTTTGTTTAAAAATTACTTGTTAAATTTTGTAACGAATCTTCACTTGCTATAGTCTAATCAATAAGTTGTATCTTCAAAAAAGTAAATCAAAATATCATGAAACAATTATTTATTATATGCCTATGCTTCCTTTTTTTTAGTTGTGGTAATTCAAAAAACAGTCCAGAATTTATAGAAAAAGTAGGAGGAAAATACTTTTTTAATGCCTTTGAATCGATTGAGATTTATTTTAAAAACGACGAGTTAAGAGTGAAATGGAGAGGACGCGATGATATAGAACCATTAAAAGTAAATGATAGTACTTTCTATGTAAAAGAACTCAATGAAAAAATCGTTTTTGTGTCAAAACCAGAAATGCATATTGAACTGGCTGAAAAAGGAGAACATGACGGTGAGAAATTTTCTTTTAAAAAAATGGGTCCAAATGAAATGACTCCAATGGAATATTTAGAAGCTAAAAAATTTGACAAAGCCTTGACAGCTTATTTGAACATTAAAAAGTCTGACTCGTTAAATCCTACTATACAGGAGTACAATGTAAACAAACTTGGATACAAGATATTGCGAGAACATAATGATATAGATTTGGCTATACAAATATTAACCATTAATACAGCCTTATATCCTAAGAGCTCGAACACCTATGATAGTTTGGCCGAAGCCTATTGGAAAAAGAAGGACACAGCCAATGCAATAATCAATTACAGAAAAGTGCTAAGTATTAATTCTGAAAATAAAGAGGCAAGCAATTTTATAAAAAAATTTTCATCAAACTAAATTATGCAAGATTTAAAGTATCCTATTGGACCATGGAAAGAACCAACGAGTATAAGCAATGAATTGGTGGTTTCCTGGATAGAAATTATAGAAAATTTTCCAAATCGTTTGGAACAATTGGTTACTAACTTATCAGAATCACAGCTAGATACCGCTTATAGAGTTGATGGATGGACCATTCGACAGGTTGTACATCATTGTTATGACAGTCATCACAATAGTTATACACGATTCAAATGGACTCTTACTGAAGATGCCCCGTTAATAAAAGCCTATTACGAAGATCGTTGGGCAGATTTATTTGATTCCAAGAAGGCTCCAATTTACCTATCCTTAAATGGCTTAAAAGCTTTGCATGCCAAATGGGTTTACCTATTAAGAGGCCTACTCAGCGAAGATTTAGAAAGATCATTTGTACATCCTGAAACTCTAGAAAAAAACAGTTTAAAAGCGACTATTGGGGCTTATGCATGGCACTGCCAACACCACTATGCTCATATTGATCAACTCTGTATTCGAAAAAATTGGAAATAATAACTATCTTTAAATTTTAAATTTAGGTTTATTATGAAAACAGCAAAGGAGTGGTTTCAAGAATATGCAATAAGTCATCAAAATGAAACCAATAAAACAATTCATTTTATTTGTGTACCAGCCATTTTTTTTAGTGTAATTGGTTTATTAATGAGCATTCCTACAAGCTTTTTAGAAGGTAGATTTGGTCTTTATAATCCATTATTAGAAAATTGGGCTGCTATGGTGGCGGTATTCATGCTTTTATTTTATCTCAGATTGGGGTTTTGGTATTTTGTCAACATGACCTTATTCACGGGGCTTGCTATAGCAGGAAACTATTGGATTAGCCAAAACACTTCGCTACTTTATACCTCATTATTAATTTTTATCATTGCTTGGATCGGCCAATTCTATGGACACAAAATAGAAGGGAAAAAACCATCCTTTCTAAAGGATTTACAATTTCTATTAATAGGACCTTTGTGGGTTTTAGAAAAAATAGGCCGAAAAAACTAAAGATTAAAACTGCACATGAAAGAATCCATACAATTTGATGATTTTTTAAAAGTAGATATTAGAATCGGGACCATAATTGAAGTAACTGATTTCCAAAAGGCAAGAAAACCGGCATACCAATTACACATTGATTTTGGTACTTTAGGAATTAAAAAAACAAGTGCCCAAATTACTGCTTTATATACGAAAGAAGAATTGCGGCACAAACAAGTAAGTGCAATTGTCAATTTTGCGCCGCGTCAAATTGCAAATTTTATGAGTGAATGTTTGGTATTGGGTGTTTATAATGAAAATAGTGAAGTCGTTCTTTTACAAGCCACATCTCCAATTAAGAATGGAGAACAAATATCCTAATGATTATTAAATCAGCTGAAATTTTCAGCTTGAAACTTTCTTCAGATCATTCTCAGCTCTATCACTATCGCTCTGGATTGTTTAAAATAACCAAAGCTCCAATTACTCCAGGTATCCACCCACAGAGTGTTAACAAGCAAATAATAACAAAAGACCCACAACCTTTACCTATTACAGATAATGGTGGGAAAATAATGGCAAGTAAAACTCTAAATAAGCTCATCTTTTTTTAATGTGTTATGCCTATTAGACGATGTTTTAAAGCGTTTGTTACAATTTCGAAAATGAATTTAATACATTAAAAAAGTGGCTAAGTTTATTATAGAAACTTAGCCACTTAGATGGTATGCTCTTTAAGACAAATACTTACATTTTGTCTCCGAAGAAAATCGCATTCATTAACAACTTATTGGTTCCAAACCAGAAAGCTCTGAAATTTGTATTGTCTGTAAAAGCAATAACTCTCCCTCTCCCTGATCTTTGTACTTGAAAAGGTACTGAATTCGCCAATACTTTTAAATTTTCTTTCGAGATATAGCCTGCCAATAATGGGCTTGCTGTATATTGAATTGGATTGTTATAATTGCGACTATTTGGTTTTATAAAGGTGGTGGTATTTCTAAACATCGGCAATTCGTTATTTTTATATCCAAAATTAATAGGATGTGATAGATCTAATTTTGTATTAAAAATAGCCCCTCCAATTACCTGAGCTCCTGACTGCAAACTTCTATCTTCAAAAGTTACAGGATTTTTTGGAGCATCTGCAGATAAATATTCTAGGTTCATTAGTTTATTTGATGACAACCATCTAACAGCACCTCGATACCCAATTAAAACTCCACCATCTTGAACCCAAGCTTTTAAATCTTCCTCTCCACTTTTACTGATACCTCCACCACTAGGAAAAATAATGGTCGAATATTTACTTAAATTTACTCGTCCTAAACGAGAAACATCAAGTTTGGTAACTGTAATATCAAAACGTTGATCAAATAAATGCCAGATTTCACCTGCATCACTACTAGAGATTCCATCACCCACCAACATGGCTATTTTCTTTGCACCAATAGTACTGAAATTATCACTTCCTAAATCAGGACCTATGTTAAGTCCTGTATTAGTTCCAAAAATATCCAAATAACTTTCCTTAGCTACTTTCTGTAAAAAGTTAAATAATTCTAAGGAATTTAAACTTTGATTCTGAACTGGAATAAAAATGGTTCCATATTCATAGCTTTTATTGTCATTTATAAATTGCTTCATTCCAACTTTTGCTCGGATGCCTTTTTCTAAGATCATGTTCAATGCTTTGGGAGCATAATATTCATTCCACGGCATTAAATAACCATATGAACTCATTTTAGAAACTTTTCCTGTTGGTAAGGTCAAATTCGTAACCTCTGCACCAATTCTACTCGTAGCAACCTCTTCTTCATAATCAAGGTTGAAAGCTAAAGGAAAGGTCCATGCAGAAATATCATAAAACAAACTATCTGTAAAAGTGGTAGTTTTTTGAAACATTGCTTTTACCAAACGATTGTTCTTTTGATCCATTGGAATGATATAACTATATCCCTTTTTATAGGTTTTTCCTTTCGATGTGAAATCAGATTTCACCTCGTTAAACTTGATATGCTGTCTTTTTAAAATTTCTGCCAGATGGTAGGTTTTAGCAGCGTCTTTTTCATCACCAAAAACAATTGCCTTTGCTCTAGAACCCTCTTTTATAGCTTGTTTGTAAAAGTCTTTTTGATAATTTAAGATTCTAACCCGCATCCCTTGAGCAGCAGCTAATGTAGAGAGTGCAGCTGTAAATTGATTTCTGATAGTAAACTGAAAAGTAAGAATTCCATTGACACTTTCTTGAGCGTGTCCTCTAGAACTTGCTTGTTCAAATAAGATCCCTATACTTCCATTTACATCTGGAAACGTCGATCCTTTACCATAATAAAAATCATCAAAGCTTTCTTCAGAATAATACATAGAACCTAATTTATCAAATGCTTTTGCATGATAATTACCGATCTCTTTTGTAAGATCCTGGTTAAGCTTTGGAGTTAATGGATTTGTTCTTGACGGTATTCCTGGTTGAAAAAAGAAACTTGAATTGGTTCCCATTTCATGATGATCCGTTAAAATATTTGGTAACCATTTATGAAAGGTCTCAATTCGAGCACGACTTTCAGCAAGTTGAACAGGCAACCAATCTCTATTCATATCAAACCAATAATGATTAGTTCTACCTCCTGGCCAAACCTCACTATACTCTCTATCATTCGGATCAGGGTTGATGTTCTTCGCTTTGTTTGTATTTGCCCAATACGCAAAACGCTGCAATCCATCTGGATTAAAAGAAGGATCGAATAAGATGATGGTATTGTCTAAAATTGCTTCAATTTCTTTACCCTGTGCCGCAGCCAAATAATAGGCCACTGCCAATCCAGCATTTGCACCACTAGGCTCGTTTCCATGAATGGAAAATCCTTGATTCACAATGATGGGCATATTTGAAACGTCCATATTTGGATTTTCAGTAAGTCCGATATGTTGTTTGCGAATAGTTTCTAAATTTTGATGATTTTTTGGCGATGTAATGGTTAATAAAAGTAAAGGTCTACCTTCATAGGTAGTTCCTCGAGTTTCAATAGAAATACGATCAGAAGAAGCTGCCAAAGCTTTCATATACTCTACTAATTTATCATGGGTAACATGCCACTCTCCCACTTCATGTCCTATGACTGATTTTGGCGTTGGAATGTTTTGACTATAGGTTACGTCTTTTGGCAAATAATAGGATAAATCTATTTGTTGCGCCCCAACTGAATAGGTGACGAGGAATAAAAGAAAGGTCAATTTTTTCATTAAAATAGTTTGTTAGTTTTCAGCTTACAAGGTATAAAAAACAAGTCCCAGTTTAAAATTTAGTGCACGCTATTTAACTTTTGTTTAACAAAAACATCAAAATAAAGTTTTCATTCACTCGCTTTATTTTAAATGGGAAATAAAGATTTTTAAACTAATTATTTATTTCAATTATTCGTACAAAAAGTAATTCATAAGCGATTTATTCTTTTTAAATTCGCACTATTGAATACTGAAAAATGATTGACCCTAGGCTATTAGTTTCATTAAACAACAACTTAAAAGGAGAGCTCCTTTTTGATGATTTGCACAAAGCCATCTATGCCACTGATGCATCCGTGTACAGAAGGACACCTTTGGCTGTAGCTTATCCCAGCGACATACAAGATATTCAGAAGCTCATTTTTTTTGCAACTGAGCACGAGATTAGTCTGGTGCCTAGAACCGCTGGAACTTCTTTGGCTGGCCAATGTGTTGGTGATGGAATCATAGTAGATGTTTCAAAACATTTTACAAAAATTGGGCATCTAGACTTGGCTAAGAAAACAATTCAAGTTGAACCTGGGATTATCAGGGATGATCTGAACCGTTTTTTAAAACCACATGGATTGTTTTTTGGCCCCAATACCTCTACATCAAATCGATGTATGATCGGTGGTATGGTTGGTAACAATTCTTCTGGGAGTACTTCCATACGCTATGGAGTAACCAGAGACAAAGTAATCGCTTTAAAGACCGTTTTAAGTGATGGAACTTTGGCTGAATTTTCTGAAATCAATTCTGATGAATTTATAAAGAAGAGTCAAGAAAATAGCTTGGAGGGAAGTATATACGCAAGTATTTACAATGAATTAATTTACGATTCTGTTCAAGCAGAAATAAAGAATGAGTTTCCAAAAGCACAAATTCATAGAAGAAACACTGGTTATGCCATCGATGAACTATTAAGTTCTAATCTTTTTCGAGGAGATGAGCCAACAATCAATTTAGCAAAACTTCTAGCAGGAAGTGAAGGAACTTTGGCCTTCACAACATCCATAACCTTGCAACTAGACGATCTACCTCCACAAGAGAGTATAATGGTTTGTTCGCATTTTACAAGCATCCAGGAAAGTTTAAAAGCAACATTGATTGCAATGAATCATGTTTTGTACAATTGTGAATTGATGGACAAGGTAATTCTAGACTGTACCAAGAACAATCGAGAGCAGGCACTAAACAGATTTTTTTTAGAAGGGGATCCTGAAGCCATTTTAATGTTAGAAGTTAGCTCAGATTCAGCTGAGGATTGCGAAATTTTAGCAAATGATTTAATTGCTGATTTAGAAAAAAACAACTTCGGGTATCATCATGCCAAGGTTTATGGAGATGACATTTCTAAAGTTCATGAATTAAGAAAGGCTGGTTTAGGACTTTTGGGGAATATGGTTGGAGATCAAAAAGCGGTTGCCTGTATCGAAGACACTGCTGTGGCCTTAGAAGATTTACCGGATTATATTGATGAATTCTCAGAAATTATGGAAAAGTATCAGCAAAAAGCAGTGTATTATGCACATGCTGGTGCTGGTGAATTGCACTTGAGACCTATCTTAAATCTAAAAAAGAAAGCAGATGTTCAATTGTTTCGGAAAATAACAACAGAAACTGCTTTGCTTGTAAAGAAATACAAAGGTTCTTTTAGTGGTGAGCACGGCGATGGAATTGTAAGAGCCGAATTTATTCCTCTTATGATTGGCGAATCAAATTATCAATTATTGCGTCGTATTAAAAAGGCCTTTGACCCATATACCATTTTTAACAGAGGAAAAATTACAGATGCCTTTAAGATGGATGAAAATTTGCGCTATGAAATTGATAGAGCAGAACCAGTTATAAAAACCATTCAAGATTTCTCTGATAGTGAAGGAATCCTAAAACTAGCAGAAAAATGTAATGGATCTGGTGATTGCAGAAAATCAGTGGAAGCTGGAGGAACCATGTGTCCTAGTTATCGAGCCACAAAGGATGAAAAAGATACTACTCGAGCAAGGGCCAATACCTTAAGAGAATTCTTAACGAACTCAGAAAAAGCGAATAGGTTTGATCATAAAGAATTAAAGCAGGTCTTTGACCTCTGTCTAAGTTGCAAAGCTTGTGCCTCTGAATGCCCAAGTAATGTTGATGTTGCTGCACTAAAAACTGAATTTTTATATCAGTATCAAGAAAGCAATGGCTATACTTTTAGAAGTCGACTATTTGCGAAAAATGTTAAATATAACAAGCTTGGTAGCATTGCCCCATGGTTAACCAATGCATTATTAAATACAAATTTAGCAAAAATGATTATGGGTGTAGCCAAGGAACGGAGTGTTCCTAAATTGGCTAAAACTAGTTTTAATAATTGGCTTAAAAAACAAACAAAAAACAGCGAAACAGAGATAAGTGGAAAGACGAAGACCAAGACGAAGACTGTTTATTTATTTAATGATGAATTTACCAACTTTTATGATGTTGAAATTGGTAAAGATGCGATGTATTTGCTAAAGGCTTTAGGTTATCAAGTAAAAGTCATAAAGCATGAGGAAAGTGGTCGTAGTTTTATTTCTAAAGGTTTTTTAAAAGAGGCAAAAGTAGTCTGCAATAAAAATATAGAAATTTTTAAAAATCTCATTTCTAAGGAAACTCCACTAATCGGAATAGAACCCTCTTCAATACTTACTTTTAGAGATGAATACTTAAGACTCGCTGACCAGAAAGAAATGGCAACGAAAATTGCTAACAATACTTTTACCATTGAAGAGTTTATTCAAAATGAAATTAAGGAAGGAAACATAAGTAATAAACTTTTTACGAAAGAGTCAAAAGACCTAAAAATTCATGGTCATTGTCATCAAAAAGCACTTTCAAGCACCAGTGCTAGTTTTGAGATGTTAAACATCCCAGAAAATTATACGGTGAGCATTTTAAGTACGGGGTGTTGTGGTATGGCAGGAAGTTTTGGCTATGAAAAAGAACATTATAAAATAAGCATGCAAGTCGGCGAAGATAGTTTGTTTCCTAAAGTTAGAAACTGTAGTTCTGAAATACTTATCGCAGCCCCAGGAACAAGCTGTAGACATCAAATTTTTGATGGCACAAAACGCATAGCTAAACATCCAGTTAGCATTTTGCGAGAAGCCTTAATTGAATTTTAAAATGCATTTAGTTTCTTAAAAATTAAATTATTTCTTAAATTAGTCGAAATAATTTATCCCTCGAAAAAATTATGACCAGTCTTGGAATCATCTTTAAAAATGCTATTTTTATAACATTTGCCATGGTTGCCTATTTCTTTTTTTTTAAGAGGTTTTGGGCTGGATAATGAACCAAGATTAAGACTGATAAACATACTTTTTATTCTTACCGGAATTAACAATGCGATTAGAAACAATATTTTAATAAATCTTGAGGAAAATTATGTATCAAATTTATTAATTGGGCTAAAAACTGCATTAGTTTCATTTGTGTTTACACTAGCAACATTGACAATTTACATCAAGTTTATCCAACCAAGTTTTATTAAAGTATTGCAAAAGGGATTCTTCTTTTGGGAAAACAACTTTAATTTACCTATGGTAATTTTGGTTTTATTTATGCAGGGTATCTTAGTTTCCTTAATTTTAAGCGCCTTATTAATGCTGTATTGGAAAAATTTCCACGACAGAGAATAGAAATACTATTGCAAATTTAAAAGACTGCTTTTAATGGTTTCAATTTTAGCCAAAGTATCTGCTTCTTTTTGTCTTTCCAAAACAATTACTTGTTCCGGTGCATTACTTACGAAACGTTCATTGGATAATTTCTTTTGAACTCCATTTAGAAATCCTTCTGCTCTCTTTAATTCAGCATTCAATTTTTCAGTTTCTGCTTCTACATCTAAAGATTCTATGGCAATAGGAACAAAATACTCATTTGATTTCACTCTAAATGACGCACCGTCTCTCGGTTCTGAAACATAAGTAATTTTAGTTGTATTTGTTAATTTTTTTATAACTACATCCAAGTCCTCCGTTAAATAATCATTATTAAGCACAAACAAATCTATCGCCTCTTTAAAAGCAATATTTTTTTCTTTTCTTATGGTTCGTATACCCGAAACTACCTCTGTAATGGTTGCAAAATCTAAAATTAATTTAGAGTTCACCTCTTTTGATTCAGGCCATTTTGAAATAATCAATGCTTCTTCTGGAGTTCGCTCACTTATAAATTGCCATATTTCTTCGGTTAAAAACGGCATAAATGGATGTAATAATTTTAAATTATTTTCGAAAGCAACAACAACCGCTGTATAGGTTTTTAAATCTATTGGCTTGCCGAACTCTGGTTTTACCATTTCCAAAAACCAAGAGGCAAAATCATCCCAAACCAATTTATAAATTGCCATCAAAGCATCTGATAATCTATACTTGCTAAAATGATCTTCAATTTCTAACAATACACTTTGAAACTTTGCTTCAAACCATTCAATCCCAATCTTAGAAACAGCAGTCTGTTCTGCATTCTCATCAATTTCCCAACCTTTTACCAGGCGAAAAGCATTCCAAATTTTATTGGCAAATTGTTTTCCTTGTTGACATAAAGCCTCATCAAACATTAAGTCATTTCCTGCGGCTGAACTTAATAAAAGTCCAACGCGGACTCCATCTGCTCCATAATCTTCAATTAACTTTAGAGCATCTGGCGAATTCCCTAAAGATTTCGACATTTTTCGTCGCTGCTTATCTCTTACCAACCCTGTTAAATACACATTATTAAAAGGTTTCGTGTCTCTAAATTCATATCCTGCAATAATCATTCGAGCAACCCAGAAAAACAAAATATCTGGACCTGTAACTAAATCATTGGTTGGATAATAGTACTTAATTTCTTCATTTTCAGGATTTCGAATTCCATCGAAGACATTCATCGGCCATAACCAAGCAGAAAACCAGGTATCAACAACATCTGACTCTTGTCTTAAATCCGATACTTGAAGTTTTGGATTCATGGTTTTTTCTTGAGCTAAGACCAAGGCCAATTCAAGGCTTTCAGCAACTACAAAATCTTCTTTTCCATCGCCATAATAAAAAGCCGGAATTTGTTGTCCCCACATTAACTGACGAGAAATATTCCAATCGCGAATATTCTCTAACCAATGACGATAGGTATTTTCAAATTTTTTCGGGTACAATTGAATTTCTGGTTCATCACCTAAAACTGCCTCTATGGCCGGCTTTACCAATTCTTCCATTTGTAAAAACCATTGATCTGATAATCTAGGTTCTATTACCGCTTTCGTTCTTTCGGAAGTCCCTACTTTGTTTAAATGCAATTCTGTTTTTACCAAAAAACCTTTCTCTTCTAATTCCTTAGAAATTTCTTTTCTTACAACAAAACGATCCTTTCCTTCATAATGTAAACCAAATGAATTTAGAGTAGCATCATCATTAAAAATATCAATAACTTCTAGCTGATGTGTGTCTCCTAAAACCTTATCATTGGTGTCATGTGCAGGAGTCACTTTTAAACAGCCAGTTCCAAACTCGATATCTACATAGCTATCTTCGATAATCGGGATCACTCGATTACACAAAGGTACAATAGCTTTCTTTCCTTTTAAATGTCTAAATCGCTCGTCATTCGGATTGATACAAATAGCAGTATCGCCAAAAATAGTTTCCGGTCGCGTGGTCGCTATGGTTAATCGATCTTCTGAACCTTCAATTTTATAAGATAAATAATACAAGGTTCCTTGCTTCTCTTCAAAAACAACCTCTTCATCCGATAAGGTTGTTTTAGCCTCAGGATCCCAGTTTACCATTCTAAAACCTCGGTAAATCAATCCTTTATTATACAAATCAACAAATACTTTTACAACGGCCTCTGACATTGCAGGATCCATTGTAAATGCTGTTCGATCCCAATCACACGAGCAACCTAATTTTTTTAATTGCTCTAAAATAATACCTCCATATTCATGTTTCCACTCCCAAGCATGCGCTAAAAATTCTTCTCTGGTAAGGTCATTTTTATTAATTCCCTGTTCTTTTAATTTCGCAACTACCTTTGCCTCTGTTGCAATAGAAGCATGATCGGTCCCTGGAACCCAACATGCATTCTTTCCTTGCAATCGGGCACGTCTAATCAAAACATCTTGAATTGTATTGTTAAGCATATGCCCCATATGCAATACTCCTGTCACATTTGGTGGCGGAATCACAATAGTATAAGGTTCTCTGTTGTCTGGTGTAGAATGAAAATAATTATTCTTCATCCAATACGCATACCATTTACTCTCTACTTGATTAGCATCATACTTAGATGGAATTGTCATACTTTGGCTTAATTTTTGAGCTATTTAATCGACAAAAATACAACTATATCTAAGAACTAAAAAGTAGTATAGAAGTTTTTAAATGCATTAAAGAAAGCCTACTTTTACACAAAACATTGAAACCATGAAAAAATTAGTTTTTATAAGTATTCTTTACTTTTGCTCTAACACTTTTTATGCGCAAGAGAAAAAAGGAACTGGGGCTGTTTTTAAGTTTGATAAAGAGCTAATTGATTATGGAAAAATTGCCTATAAATCTGATGGAAAAAGGATTTTTAATTTCACAAATATAGGTTCAGAACCCATCGTTATAAATGACATTAAAACCTCTTGTGATTGCACGGTTCCGAGCATACCCAAAGAACCTATCATGCCAAATGAAAAAGGGACTATTGAGGTTGTTTATGATACGAGTAAATCGGGTGGTTTTTCAAAGGTGATCACAATTTTCTCAAATGCTAAAAAAGGAAGAGCAACACTAAGAATAAAAGGTTTTGTAGAAAAAAAAGATTAAATTCTTTTCTTTAATCGGAAATCTACTTTGATTATTTCATCTTCACCTCTTTGAATTTTCATCCGTATCCTTTTACCATCTCGTTCTTGAAATTTACCAATTAATTGCTTTAAACTGAAGTTATGAACTTTGACATTATTGATGTCAAGAATAATATCATCTGCTTTTAATCCTGCCAAATCTGCTGGAGAACCTGGAACAATTTTATTGATCTTATAAGAAGGCTTAAACATGTATTTGTAATTTACAAATAGTGAAACCGTACTAATATCAACATTATCCTCACTTAAATTAAACTGTCCTACTGTTTTCGATGCTTTTTCTTTAACCAGTATTTGCCCATTATAAACCACATCGATCCCACTCATATTGTACTCAAAACCACCAGAAAAAGAACCATTTTTCTTAAAAGTAATTTTACTATTAGGATAGTCAATCCAAAGTTTAAATCTTTTTAAAATATTTCCACCAATACTCCCATTCCGATCTCTAAATTGTCGAGCATTGAAGGTCGAGGTCGAATCTAAAAAAGATACGGTTGGCTTTTTAATCCTAAATTTACCTATGGCAATTTCTTCAATTCGGCTTTTATTTCCAAAAATAGAACCACTTAGGCCTTCACCCAATAAATCTCTAAAACTCTTTTTGGGAGTTTGTATGACTTCCTTAGTGTTTTCAAATAGCCAAATCGCCTCTGAGCCGCCAGAATCAATTAACATTTTTACGTCAGTTTTTTCGCTACCCATGGTATCCAATTGAATCTGAACATCTATGTAAGGTTTATTTCTATAAAATTGTAATGGAAAAACCTCACACCTTCTGCAAGATGGATATTTAAAATATTTTGGATTGTAAAAATTAATTTTCTTTGTTTTATAATTAACTTGAACAATCGAATTTTTTAAAAGTCGATACCCGATAATACCATGAATTGTAACACCCATTTTGGCTGAAACATCAAATTTATCGGTTAAAATTACATAGATATCCTCTTTTTCTCCTTTGTAGTTTTGAATACTTACATTATTGTTTTTAGAAATTAGTGCTTCTATTGCTTGACCGTCACCCAATCCTTGAAGATTAATTTTTTCAATATCTTTTAATTCTAAACTATCACTTGGAGTTAGGTTAAAAAGTATCGTTTTATTAACTCCAGTATCTAAAATAAAAGATAGCTGTTTCCCATTGACATCAATAGGAATGACAATAAGATTATTTACTTCTTGAAAACGAATGCTTTGCACCTTTTGTTCAGGATCTAAAAAGCGAATTTCATCCTGAGCAATTACAACATTAGAGAGAATAAAAAACAGGATTAGGGAGAGATATCTTTTTATCAAAATTAAAGCTTAAATAATATGGAAAATACAAAATTTTAATGAGTTACATTTAATTTTAATAAATCTTTAAGAATCGTTTAACTCAAAAAGAATTGCTAAGTAAAACTATATTTTGAAAATAAATTTGCAAATTTGCGCTACTTAAACAACTAAATATTTTTACTATGCCTTCTATTTCTAAGAAAGGAATTGCCATGCCTGAATCACCAATTAGAAAATTGGTGCCTTATGCAGAAAATGCCTATAAACAAGGAAAAACTGTGTACCATTTAAATATTGGTCAACCAGATATAAAAACACCTCAAGTTGCTTTAGACGCAGTATCAGTTCACTCACTTACAACAATTGCTTATACCCGGTCTGAGGGTTCTGAAGCTTATAGAACAAAAATAGCTGCCTATTACAGCAAACATGATATTCATGTAAAGCATGATGACATCATTGTAACTACTGGTGGAAGCGAAGCTCTATTATTTGCTTTTGGAAGCATTATGGATGTTGATGATGAAATTATTATTCCAGAACCTTTTTATGCAAACTACAATGGATTTTCTGTTGCCTCTGGTGTAAAAGTTGTCCCTGTAATTTCGAAAATTGAAGACAATTTTGCCCTACCTCCTATTGAAGAGTTTGAAAAATTAATTACATCAAAAACCAAGGCAATCTTAATTTGTAATCCTGGAAATCCAACAGGATATATCTACAGTAAAGAAGAAATTCAAAAACTGGCAGCCATAGTTAAAAAGCACGATTTGTTTTTAATTTCTGATGAAGTATATAGAGAGTTTGCCTATGATGGAATTGAGCATTATTCAATTTTACAAGAAAAATCTTTAGATGAGAATGCCATTATTATTGATTCTGTTTCTAAAAGATACAGTATGTGTGGGGCGCGAATTGGTTGTTTAGTTTCAAAAAACAAAGAAGTTATCAAAACGGCCTTAAAATTTGCCCAAGCTCGATTGAGCCCTCCTACCCTTGCTCAAATTGCTTCAGAAGCAGCTTTGGAAACTCCACAAAGCTATTTTGATGAAGTTAAAGAAGAATATGTTGGAAGAAGAAACACACTTATCGAAGGCCTCCAAGAGATCGAAGGCGTAATTGTTGCGAAACCAAAAGGTGCTTTTTACTGTATTGTTCAGCTACCTGTAAAAAACGCAGACAATTTCGCTCAATGGCTATTGGAGTCCTATGATCTAAATGGAGAAACCATTATGGTTGCTCCCGCAGCTGGATTTTATTCTACTCCAGGCGAAGGGATGAATCAGATTCGAATTGCCTACGTGTTAAACAAAGAAAGTTTAAAAAAATCTATTAAAATTTTAAAAGAAGCCCTAAAAGTTTATAAAGATTAGTGACTATTTTAAACAACATATCTTTAAAGGATTACAATACGTTTGGTGTTCATGTGAATGCCAAACGTTTTGTTTCTATAACTTCTTTTTATGATTTACAAAATCTTCTTAAGACAGAAAAAAATCTTTTCTTATTAAGTGGAGGTAGCAACATGCTTCTCACTAAGGATATTGACAAACTAGTGGTTCATATTGACATTAAGGGGATTTCTATAGATAGAGAGGATGAAAATTTTACCTACATCACTGTAAATGCGGGTGAAAATTGGCATGAATTTGTGTTGTGGTGCCTTTCTCAAAACTATGGAGGGCTCGAAAATTTATCATTAATCCCAGGAAACGTTGGCACCTGTCCTATCCAAAATATTGGCGCCTATGGGGTAGAAGTTAAGGATGTGATTTCTAAAGTTGAAACCTTAGAGATAGCAACTCAGAAAAAGAAAGTATTCTCTAATGAAGATTGTCATTTTGGATACCGAAATTCCATCTTTAAAAATGAGGTAAAAGACAAGTATATTATTACCTCAGTTAGTTTTTGTCTGAGCAAAAACAAGCACAAACTGCAAACCTCTTACGGTGCAATAGAAACTGAGTTACAGCTTCAAAATATTAAAAATCCTAGTATTATAGATGTCTCAAATGCTGTCATTGCGATTCGAAAATCAAAATTACCAGATCCAAAAGAAATTGGAAATAGTGGTAGTTTTTTTAAGAATCCGGTAATTGAATTAACAGCATTTAACATATTAATTAAGCAATACCCTAACATACCTAGTTTTAAAGTTTCTGAAGACTTGGTCAAAATTCCTGCCGGCTGGTTAATTGAGCAAGCAGGATTTAAAGGGAAACGTTTTGGAGAAGCAGGCGTGCACAATAAACAGGCCTTAGTTTTGGTAAATTACGGAAACGCTTCTGGTGAAGACATCCTAAATTTAGCAAACAAAATTCAAGAGGAAATTCTTGATATATTTAACATCTCTTTAGAAATTGAAGTCAATATTATTTAAAAGGTGACGAATATTTCTCATCGGTCATAATACTGGTATCCGTTAGCGTTAATAAAAAATCAACCAATGATTGCTTTTCTTGTGCGGTTAAATTAAGTCTTTTAGGATTGGGATTTCCTTGCCCCTGTCTTAACCGATTATCTAAAGTAGCACTTTCTTGAACCCCAGAATTATAATGCTCTATAACTTCCATTAAGCTTGTAAATCTGCCATCGTGCATAAACGGAGCAGTCAGTTCAATATTTCTTAAAGACGGTACTTTGAATTTTCCATTATCAGCTGCATTTCCAGTAGTAATTCCAAGCCCTAAATCCGTTATGACAGCATCCAATCCATTATTTCTGTAATTTCCTGATAGGACTTTCCATCTAAATTACACAAAGTAAATGCTATTTTCTGCTGCTTTGGCAACTTACTAATCGCCGAAAAAAGTAGCGCACCTTTCTCTTTATTTTCCAACAAAAATCCAGGATGATTAAAATCTGAATAATAGGATGTTTTATAGAGAGGGATATCATTTTCTTGAACTGAACCAAAAAAAGCAAAACGTTTTTTTGCTTTTTTTCTTCTCAAAAATTCTAAACTTTTTGTCGTGCTAATTCTGTAAATCCAGGTAGCTAGTTTTGAATCGCCATGAAAGCGACTAATAGATTTAAACACTTCTAAAAAAACTTCTTGGGCAACATCTTCAGCATCTTCTTGATTCGCCACAAAAGACAAGCAGGTCGCAAATACCTTTTGTTGGTATTGATCGAGCAACGCATTGAAGGCTTCTTCACTACCCTCTTATAATTGTCTTATAAACTCGTTTTCTAACAAAATCAAACTTCCTTTCAAACGAAAGTACTAAAATTATTCTAGAGCAAACTAACAATACTTTAACGAAGAATGATTGCAATCCTTTATATATTTAAGTACCTTTGTAGTCAGAATATTGAATTCAGATAAAATGAAACTTATACTACTTACAATTGGATTATTAGGATTAGGGGTTGTTGGAATTGCCATTAAAATTTGGGCAAAAAAAGACGGTAAATTTGCCGGTACTTGTGCAAGCCAAAATCCAATGTTAAATAAAGACGGTGTTGCTTGTGGTTTTTGTGGGAAAACGCCAGATCAATTTGAAACTTGTTCTGAACCACAACACTCTTAAGACTAACTAATTCACAATGGTCATTGAACTATTCTACATTTTTGTAGTTGTAACAGCCATTCAACTTCTTTATTTTATTTGTTTTTCTTCTGTTCTCTTCAAAAAAAAAACCAAAAGAGACCCTTGCTGAAATTCCTATTTCTGTTATCATTTGTGCTAAGAACGAAGAAAAAAATTTATTAAAATTCTTCCCATCTATTTTAGAACAATCCTATAAGAATTTTGAAATTATTTTAATTAATGATGCCTCTTCTGACTGCACTTTAGAAGTTATGGAAGAATTTCAGGATCATCATCCGAATATCAAGATTTTAAACGTTCAAAATAACGAGGCTTTTTGGGGAAACAAAAAGTATGCACTTACCTTAGGTATTAAAACCGCAACACATGAGCACTTACTTTTCACCGATGCTGACTGCAAACCCGTTTCTAAAGATTGGATACAAAAAATAGCACAAAATTTTACAGCGGAAAAGACCATTGTTTTGGGATATGGTAAATACAGCTATTTGCCAAAATCTTTTTTAAATGCCTTAATTCGATTTGAAACCTTATTAACTGCTATTCAGTACTTTAGTTGCGCTCATTTAGGTTCACCATATATGGGAGTCGGTAGAAACCTATCCTATCACAGGGCGAATTTTTTTAAAACCAAAGGATTTATCAAACATATACAAGTAAAATCAGGAGACGACGACTTGTTTATTCAAGAAGCAGCAGATGCAACCAACACTGCTATTTGCCTGGAACCGAAAAGCTTTACTGTTTCAGAACCTCCTCTGACCTGGAAAGCCTGGTTCCGACAAAAGAGGCGACACGTTTCTACAGCTAACTATTACAAATTAAGCCACAAACTTTTGTTGAGTTTGTATGTGGCTAGTAAATTTCTTTTTTATTGTTTACTACTTCTTCTCCTATTTGTTTATAATTGGAAAGTAATCCTTCTTATAGCAGTGCTTTATTATACCTCGTTATACCTTGTCTTTGGTATCTATGCTAAAAAGCTAAAAGAGAAAAAACTAAGCTTACTCATCCCAGCTCTTGAAATTTGTTTACTTCTATTTCAATTTAGTATCTTTATCTCTAATAAAATTTCAAAACCTAC
Source organism: Polaribacter sp. (assembly GCA_965659055.1). GTDB lineage: Bacteria > Bacteroidota > Bacteroidia > Flavobacteriales > Flavobacteriaceae > Polaribacter. The sequence goes on along the minus strand of CBFHUV010000013.1, from coordinate 78 downwards.
GCATTGGAAATAAAAGGCGAAGAATTACTAAAGACCATACAGAAAGCCAAAGAAGGCAATCAAATGGCATTCCATACG
>CBFHUV010000012.1:0-30882 GCA_965659055.1 Polaribacter sp. | reverse complement strand
TTATCTAGTTGTAATAGTAATATTAAAACTAAAAACAAATTAGAAAATATTAAATCATCAATTGAAATAAAGTATTCTAAAGGTTTTGAAATCAAATTAATAAATGAAGAGAAAAAGTTGATTATAAAATCGCCTTATCCAAATGCAACTGAACAATTTTCATATACCCTGATAAACAAATCAGAAAATATAAAAAACACTAATTCTTCAAATATTATTTATGTTCCTCTGAAAAGAACAGTGGTTACTTCTACCACAGACATTCCTATGCTGGAACTTTTAGGAGTAGAAAATACATTAATAGGTTTTCCACACACCAATTATATTTCTTCTAAAAAAACAAGAGCCCTCATTGAAAATGGTCAGGTTCAAGAAATCGGAAATAAATCGGATATTAACACTGAAGTGTTATTGGCTCTAAATCCGGAAGTTGTTGTTGGATTTAGCATGAGTAGAACTAATAAAACACTGAATCTTATAGAAAGGACGGGAATTCCGGTAATTTTAAATGGAGCATGGCTGGAAGAAACTCCTTTAGGAAGAGCCGAATGGATAAAGTTTTTTGGGGTTTTATATGGTAAAGAAAAGGAAGCGAATGCCATCTTTAATGAGATTGAAACCAACTATATAGCAGTTAAGAATCTTGCTGCCGCCGCAAGATCCAAACCAAGTATCCTTTCTGGAGCAGTTATGAGTAAGGATATATGGAATTTACCAGCAGGAAAAAGCTTTGTAGCTCAATTTTTAATTGATGCAAACACTAATTACCTTTGGAGTGATTCAGAAGGTACAGGTAGTTTATCAATTAGCTTTGAAAGCGCCTTAGATAAAGGAAAAGAGGCTGACTTTTGGATCGCTCCTGGTTATTTTACTTCCAAAGAACAAATGCTAAACAACAACGAAAATTATAAGGTTTTTCGTTCTTTTCAAAAGGATCAAATTTTCACTTTTGCCAACAAATTAGGTGAAACTGGGGGTGCAATGTATTTTGAACTTGCTCCCGCAAGACCAGATTTGGTATTAAAAGACATCATTAAAATAACACACCCAGAACTTTTAAAAGACTATACGCCAACTTTTTTTGAGAAGTTGAATTAACTATTAATGTATTGACGCAAGGGAATTGGTAAGTCTACCCCTTCTTTTACAAAACGCTTATGTACAGCCTCTTTTAGATCACATTTTAGTTTGAACTCTTGAAAAGGCTCATTTAACCATACATATGCTCTTAAATGGATATAGGCTTCTGTAACATCGATGAGTCTCACGATTATCTGATGCTGATCCATAATCACCTCATCTGGAGTTCGGTTATCAATAACATAATCTAGCTTTACCGCCTCCTCTCGAATGATTTTCTTTGCTAAATCTACATCAGCCCTTAAACCGATTCTAAAATTATTAAAACTCAGTATGTTCGAATCTTCAATAGTATGATTTAATACAGATTCTGTGCTTATAATTGAATTTGGAATAATCAACCGCTTGTTTTCAAAAGTATTGATAACTGTATGCCGCAAGGTTATATCTTGAACAATCCCTATACGCTCTTCATCTAATTTGATGTAATCTCCCACACGAAAAGGTTTAAAAATAACAATAAACACACCGGCAATTAAATTGGATAAAGCTGCCTGCGCTGCAAAACCAATAATAGCAGCAAGAATTCCTGCTCCTGAAAAAATTAAAGTTGCTTTACTTCTTAAATATGGAACATTTGCCATAATATAGGCAAAAGCACAAATCCCTAAAAAAAACTTAATTGAATTCTTTAAGAAAAAAATACTGGTTCCTCCATAGCGTTCTTGTTTATTTCTCTTAATATAATTGACCAAAAAAAAGCGGACAATTCGGGAGATAACCCAAGCCACAAAAAAAACAAAAAACATATAGAGCCAAATGCTCCAAAAATCATCTAATTTTAAGATATCATTGATAAAATCCATCTACTTAGCGCTTAAAATAAGGTTATTTGTCCTTCTTCACTTTTTGAATCATCATTCGAAACTTCCTCCTCATCAATTACCTCAACATCGTTTACAGATGGCTCTTCATAAGGCAAAGAATCCAATAAACTCACCTGCTTAACCTTTTCTGTAGTCAACTGATTACCAAGTGCTTTTATTCCTTTTACGGCAATAAAATCTTCAAAATTTACCTTAATTGGCTCTAAACTTCTCTTGGAAAATTGAACTTCAGCAACAGGTCTATAATCAGTCGCAATGATTTCTAGTTGGGATTTTGGATGTTCAGAAATAAAGGTTTCTTCTTTTTCTATTTGTTCAATCAAAAATCGTTTTACAAAATAACGCTCCTTATCACCATCATAATAAATGACTGATAATGGTTTTTTAGGAATCCACTTTTCTAAAACAATCATGTCTTCCTCAAAATGCATCACCAAATCAGGCTTTACTGCTTTAGCTTTTCCACTTTGTGTAACAATTAACAATTTATCTTCAGCTTTAAATTCGCCTAATAACTCACCTCTTTCGTCAACGTTTAAGCGCTGAACAGCATCATCAAACCATATTTTTCTAGGTTTTAATGTTGATACACCTGGAGTCTTAAAATCTACCTTTTTTATAGGGTATTTAGTAATGGTATTTCCTCTGGAACTTCTTCCTTTAATGGCTAAATCTGAAAAATCAATATCCCATTTCAATTTCTTTACACTTCCTACAGCTCTTAGGTTGATGGTAACCACCTCGGCCTCTCCGTTTGGATTGGCTGTAAAATAATGAATAATAGATCCTTTATTACCATTGGTTAAATCATATTCCTTATCTCGAGTTGTTGACGTCACTGTAAAGCGTTTCATATAACTAGGTCCATTTTTTCCGTCACGATACATCATATTGTAGACGGTTCTTTTATCATTCTTTTTAAAGATAGCAATATGAATAATATCTTTTCCAACAAAGGTTTTGGCATCTACCTTGGTCACCAACATGCTACCATCCTCCCGAAAAACAATAATGTCATCAATATCCGAACAGTCTGTAACATATTCATCCTTTTTTAAAGAGGTACCCACAAAACCTTCGGCTCTGTTTACATACAACTTCGTATTTCTGATAACAACTTTTGTTGCCTCGATATCATCAAAAATTCGAATTTCTGTCTTGCGTTCTTTTCCTTCTCCGTAAGTCGTTTTTAAGCGTTTGAAATAATCAATTGCATACACAATCAAATTCTCTAAATGATGTTTTACAACGGCTATTTTCTCTTCTAAACCTTCTATAAATTGTTTGGCCTTGTCAATATCAAATTTCGAGATCTTTTTAATTCTTATCTCGGTTAAACGCACAATATCCTCTTCGGTAATAGCTCTTTTTAAATGTTTTATGTGCGGCTGAAGACCAAGATCTATGGCTTTTATTACACCTTCCCATGTTTCCTCTTCTTCGATGTCGCGATATATTCTGTTTTCAATAAAAATACGCTCCAAAGAAGCAAAATGCCATTGCTCTTCTAATTCGTTTAATTGAATTTCTAGTTCTTGTTTTAATAAATCAACCGTATTGTCTGTTGATTTTCTAAGTACCTCATGAACCCCAATAAACACGGGCTTATTCTTTTCAATAACGCAGCAAAGCGGTGAAATAGAATTTTCACAACTTGTAAAAGCGTAAAGCGCATCGATGGTTTTATCTGGTGAAATTCCAGGAGGTAAGTGAATTAAAATCTCGACATCTGCAGCAGTATTATCTTCTATTTTCTTTATTTTAATTTTACCTTTTTCATTAGCTTTAATAATGCTCTCGATTAAGGTCGTTGTAGTGGTTCCAAACGGAATCTCATTGACCACCAAGGTGTTTTTATCCAATTGGGCTATCTTAGCGCGTACCCGAACTCTTCCACCCCTTTTTCCTTCGTTATAGGAAGTAAAATCTGCAATTCCTCCAGTTAAAAAATCAGGTAAAATTTTAAAGCTTTTCCCTTTTAAATGTTTGATAGAGGCGTCTATCAACTCAACAAAATTATGAGGAAGTATTTTAGTTGAAAGTCCCACTGCAATTCCTTCACCTCCTTGTGCCAATAGCATTGGAAACTTTACAGGTAAATTTACAGGCTCTTTTCTCCGCCCATCATACGAAGCTTGCCAGGCAGTTGTTTTTGCGTTAAAAACAACATCCAGTGCGAATTTAGACAATCTAGCTTCTATGTATCTAGAAGCTGCTGCTCGATCTCCTGTGAGTGTATTCCCCCAGTTTCCTTGCATGTCAATCAACAATTCTTTTTGTCCAATTTGAACCATGGCATCCCCTATCGAAGCATCTCCATGCGGATGGTATTGCATTGTATGACCTACAATATTGGCGACCTTATTATAACGACCATCATCCAAATCTTTCATAGAATGCAAAATCCTACGTTGAACAGGTTTAAATCCATCATCGATTGCGGGCACAGCTCTTTCTAAAATCACATAAGAAGCATAGTCCAAAAACCATTCTTTGTACATGCCTGTAACTTTGGTAATGGTTTCGGTACTTTCTAATGGATTGTTGGTGATTTCTTCTTCTTGTTGTTGGTTTTCTTCACTCATAAAGTGATGGTATTATATCTTTTCTTGTATTAAATCTAATTCTACTTTCAAATTCTCAATGATAAATTTCTGCCTATCAGGCGTATTTTTACCCATATAAAACTCTAACATTTCCTCTATGGATTTTTCCTTATCCAACATAACAGGATCTAAACGGATGTCATTTCCAATAAAATGTACAAACTCATTTGGAGAAATCTCACCCAATCCTTTAAATCTTGTAATTTCTGCCTTTCCTCTTAATTCTTGAATAGCATGTTGTTTTTCTTCCTCCGAATAACAGTACTTGGTAACCTTTTTATCTCGAACTCGAAACAATGGTGTTTCTAAAATATACAAATGCCCCTCTTTGATGACCTCTGGGAAAAACTGAAGAAAAAAGGTAATCAACAACAAGCGAATGTGCATTCCATCTACATCGGCATCTGTTGCAATTACGATATTGTTATAACGCAAATTTTCAATTCCATCTTCTATGTTTAAGGCAGCTTGCAATAAGTTAAATTCTTCATTTTCATAAACAATTTTTTTCGTTAAACCATATGAATTTAGAGGCTTTCCTTTTAAACTAAAAACAGCTTGTGTGTTCACATTACGAGATTTTGTAATAGACCCAGACGCAGAATCTCCCTCGGTAATAAATAGTGTAGTTTCTAGGTAGTTCTCTTTTTTAGTTTCATCAAAATGCACTCTACAATCACGAAGTTTTTTGTTATGCAAACTTGCTTTTTTTGCACGATCCTTTGCTAGTTTTCGAATTCCTGACAGCTCTTTACGCTCTCTTTCAGCCTGCATAATTTTGCGTTGAATTTTTTCTGCAGCATCTGGGTGTTTATGTAAATAATTGTCCAGTTTGTTTTTTAAGAAATCGTTGATGAAGGTTCTTACTGTCGGCAAGCCTCCTCCCATTTCGGTAGAGCCTAATTTTGTTTTTGTTTGACTCTCAAAAACTGGCTCCATAACCTTAATACTCACTGCGGAGATAATCGATTTTCGAATATCAGAAGATTCGTAGTTCTTTCCAAAAAATTCTCTGATGGTTTTTACAACCGCCTCTCTAAATGCCGCTTGATGCGTTCCTCCTTGTGTGGTATGCTGACCGTTTACAAAAGAATGATACTCTTCTGAATACTGTGTCTTACTATGGGTTATAGCGACTTCAATATCCTCTTCTTTCAGATGGATTATTGGATATAAAATATCTGAAACTGTTGAGTTTTCTTGCAATAAATCTTTTAAGCCATTTTCTGAAAAAAACTTTTCTCCATTAAATAAAATGGTCAAACCTGTATTCAGATAGACATAGTTTTTAAGCATTTTTGCTACATACTCATGTCTATATTTATAATTGCCAAAAATACTTTCGTCTGGAATAAATTGTACTTTAGTGCCTTTTCGAAGCGAAGATTCTTGAGGGCTCTCTTGAGTTGTTAAATTTCCTTGTTCAAATTCTGCCCAAGCTGTTGAGTTGTCACGAATGGATTGCACTTTAAAATAGGATGATAAAGCATTGACTGCCTTAGTTCCTACCCCGTTAAGACCTACTGATTTTTTAAAAGCTTTAGAATCATATTTTCCTCCAGTATTCATTTTAGAAACCACATCAACAACCTTTCCTAAAGGAATTCCTCGCCCATAATCACGAACACTCACTTGTTTATCCTTTATAGAAATCTCAATGGTTTTTCCAGCTCCCATAACATATTCGTCAATCGAATTGTCTAGAACTTCTTTTAGCAAAATATAAATTCCATCATCTGGAGAAGAACCATCTCCTAGTTTTCCAATATACATACCAGGGCGCATTCGAATATGCTCCTTCCAGTCCAGTGATCGTATATTGTCTTCAGTGTACTTAGTTTCTTGTGTCATAAATCTTTCTGCGGCTTTTGAACTCCTTGCTAAATTAAGATATACTGATAAAAAATAAAAACTCAATTGAATTAGTTATCAACAGAGTTTTAAATAGTTTTTATGCTAATTTTTAAGGGCTACACGTTGAATCTAAAATTCATCATATCGCCATCTTTAACGATGTATTCTTTTCCTTCTACTGACAATTTACCTGCCTCTTTTACCTTAGCCTCACTTCCGAAAGCAACAAAATCTTCGTATTTTATTACTTCGGCTCTAATAAAGCCCTTTTCAAAATCTGTATGGATTACTCCTGCAGCTTGTGGTGCTGTATCTCCAACATTTATCGTCCATGCACGAACTTCTTTAACCCCAGCAGTAAAATAGGTCTGTAAATTCAATAATTTATAAGCAGATCGAATTAATTTGGAAGAACCAGGCTCCTCTAAACCTATGTCGGCCAAAAACATTTGACGTTCTTCATAATCATCTAATTCGTTAATATCAGCTTCTGTAGCAACTGCTAAAACAATAATTTCGGCATCTTCATCAGCAACTGCTGCTTTAACTTTATCTACATAGGCATTTCCAGAAACGGCAGATGCTTCATCAACATTACAAACGTATAAAACCGGTTTAGAAGTAATTAACTGCAAGGTCTTTACAAAATCCATTTCCTTTTCTGTAAAATCTATAGTTCTTACAGAAAGTCCCTTTAATAAAGTTTCTTGAATTTTTAGCAAAACTTCAAGCTCGCCTTGTGCCTCCTTGTTTCCTGTCTTAGCAGTTCTTTTAACTCTTTCTAGGCGCTTCTCTACGGTTTCTAAATCTTTTAGTTGAAGCTCTATGTCAATAGTTTCTTTATCTCTGATCGGATCAATTGTGCTGTCAACATGAATGATGTTGTCATTATCAAAACAACGCAACACATGAATAATAGCATCGGTCTCTCTAATATTCGCTAAAAATTGATTTCCCAATCCTTCTCCTTTACTTGCTCCTCTAACCAGTCCGGCGATATCGACAATTTCTACTGTTGCAGGCTGCACCCTTTCTGGGACAACCAATGCCTCCAATTTTTGCAAACGCTCATCAGGGACATTTACCACCCCGATGTTTGGTTCTATCGTACAAAATGGAAAATTGGCACTTTGGGCCTTTGCATTTGATAGACAGTTAAACAAGGTTGATTTTCCTACATTTGGCAATCCTACTATTCCTGCTTTCATTTGACATTTATATTTATTAAATTCGTATCACAAAATTGAACCCACTTTGTTTTTAATAGCAATTTGGATGTAAATTTTGAGAGTGCAAATATACTACTTTGTTAAAATTTTCACTCAGTTCTAATAAAATAAAAAGAATGTATTAGATTTATAAAAATTATAGGAACCATGAGGAATTTGATTCTAGGATGTTTTGCCTTTTTCTTAAGCTCACAAGCATTGTATTCTCAAAAAATCAATGGTAAAATTATTGATGCAGTCTCTTCTGACCCCCTTTATAATGTGGCAATTCAGATCGACGAAAAAACTGGAACCTATTCAGATGACCATGGTCTTTTTGAAATTGAACTTCAGGGTGTAAAAAGATTAATTTTTTCTTGTTTAGGATATGATACTCGGGTATTAAGTATTGACAGTTTAAAATACTATAATTACATCGTTAAATTAACTGAGACAGAAAACAATTTAAACGAGGTAATGCTAAATCTCAAACCTTTAGGCCTTGATTCTGTGCTGTTTTATATTGAAAAATATAAAAATCGAAACTATAGCAATAGCCTAATTAAACAACAGGTTTTTTTTAGGAAGTCAAATCGAGCTGCTTTTGAAAAAGTTGATTTTGATTTGGATCGAAGCACTGTTCTTAGTCGGAGCAATAGAAAACTTGCCAACAAAAGTCTTGACCAATTTTCTAACGATATTAAAGCTTCGAAATCTACTTTCTACACAGATTATTTTGCCAATTATTATTCAAAAGCAGCTTCCAACAAAAGTGGTTATTTTATACGAACTCAAATAGATAGTGTTTCTGGTTATAGAATTTCAACTTCAACTGAGGATTTTACCATTGATAAAATACAACAAAAAGCCCAAGAATTAGTCCTAACCTATTTAGACCCTCAACAATCTTACAAGGTAAAATCAGGACTTTTTAAAGTAGAAGATTCCATCTCAATAAAAAATGTAAATGCGGACCTTGAAGAATCTAAAAATGCATTTTTTACCTCTATGGTTCGAAATGATATTTCCAAAACACAACGCGAGTTTGATTTTTTAAACGCAAATTCTGATAGTAATTTCTTGAATCAAGACAACTACAAATATGAACTCAAAGGAACTACCTTAATTGACGATGATTTAACTTATGTTTTGGCTTTTGCACCTAGAAGATCTAAAGCTAAGTTTTCCGGCACTTTGTATGTAAATGTATCTGATTTTGCTGTCCGAAAGTTGAGTTATTCATACGCTAAAGGAAAAAGAGGTGAACATTTTAATATGAAATTATTATTAGGAATAAAATTTTCTGAGGACGATAAAGTTGGAATTATCGTTTTTAAAAAAGATGCTAAAAATATTTATAGAATTCAATATGCATCAGAAACTGAAGGACGCTATTTTTATGTTAATAGATCATTTAAGTTTATTGAAAATTCAAGCGACAAAAACAAAATAAAATTTGGTGTTAAACTTGAAGGAAACTTTTACAGCACTACAGAATTACTAGTAGTAAATACGAAAGTTACTATTGATGATAAAATGACGAGTATTAAAAACAGCAAATTCACCCCCTTTATGGGCAAAGATACTTATGAGAATACCAACTGGTCTAAAGGAAAATTACTCGAACCGTTTAAAAATATTTTACCCTAAAAAAATCCTGTTTTTCAACAGGATTCTTAAATTAAATTAATTCTTATTCGCCGTGCATAAAGCGCTGTTTTTCAAGTAAAGTTTCTTCAGACTCCACATGTTCATCATCTGGGACACAACAATCTACAGGACAGACTGCTGCGCATTGAGGTTCTTCATGAAATCCTTTACATTCTGTACACTTATCTGCTACAATAAAATAGATTTCATCAGAAACCGGCTCTTGATCTTCATCTGCATTAGCAGCTTTACCATTCGGTAAAACAATATTTCCCTTAAGATTTGTTCCATCTGCATATTTCCAATCATCAGCTCCTTCATAAATAGCCGTATTTGGACATTCTGGTTCGCAAGCCCCACAATTTATGCATTCATCAGTTATAATAATTGCCATAGTTTTTCTGTTTCAGTTTATGTACCTTTGCAGTTGCAAAAATAAGTCCAAAATAGTTTACAACCAAAAGAAATGAACAGAATACAAAATCGAATTCAAGCTTTTGTTCAATTAGGAACCTTTTTAAGTCAATTCTCTGAAAAAGGAATCGTCAAAAAGGAAAATATCGCTCACAACGACCTTTTTTTTGATGGCCTTAAACATCAAATTAAATTAGCGAATGAATCCAATTCTTGGTTTACCAAAGAAAATATTTTGTTCTCCCTAGAAAGTTGGTCAAATGTTTTAACTCATAAAAACCTTTCTCATTGGACTTCATCTTTAGAAAACCCAAAAGAAACTAAAAACATCGCCATAATCATGGCTGGAAATATCCCTTTGGTGGGCTTTCATGACTTTTTATCTGTACTTATATCTGGGCATTCTGCGCTTGTTAAACAGTCTTCAAATGATAAGCATTTACTCCCTTTTTTAGCAAAATACTTAGAGTTTGTAGACCCAAATTTTAAAGGATGTATTCGTTTTACGGAAGAAAACTTAAGCAATTATGATGCAGTTATCGCCACAGGAAGCAATAATACAGCCCGATACTTTGAGTACTATTTTAAAGGCAAACCAAATATTATTCGAAAAAGCAGAAATTCAGCTGCCGTTCTTACCGGAAATGAAACAACCGAAGAATTGACAGCTCTTAGTGAGGATGTCTTTCGTTATTTTGGTTTGGGCTGCAGAAGTGTTTCAAAATTATTCGTTCCAAGGGGATATAATTTTGACGCATTTTTTAATGGCATGTTTGCAAAAAAAGAAATTATTTCCAATGCCAAATACGCCAATAATTATGATTATAACAAAGCGGTCTATTTAATGAGTCTATTTGATCTCCTAGAAAATGGATTTTTAATGCTTAAGGAGGATTCGAGTTATTCATCTCCTATTGCCACTGTTTTTTATGAATACTATGAAGATATTGACCAGTTAAAAGATCAATTGTTGAAAGATTCAGAAAAGATTCAATGTATAGTCTCTAATGGGGTCCTAGCCGATGAAGTTCCGTTTGGAAAAACACAAGAACCGCAATTATGGGATTATGCGGATGGGGTTAACACCTTGGAGTTTTTATCAAAAGTTTAGGTTCATTACATTTTTACCGGAAAGAAGTTTCCAAATCCACCCAAAAAAATAGATATTTGTTGGACATTAATAACACTTTATAGAAATGAAAAAACACAACTTTAGCGCAGGGCCGTGTATTTTACCGCAAGAAGTTTTGCAAAAAGCATCGGAAGCTGTAATCAATTTTAACAATGATGATCTTTCTTTGATAGAAATCTCTCACAGAAGCAAACCTTTTGTTGCCGTCATGGAAAAGGCTAAAAGTTTAGTTCTAGAGCTTTTAGAATTAGAAAACAAAGGTTATCAAGTGTTGTTTTTGCAAGGAGGAGCTAGTACTCAGTTTTTAATGACAGCATATAATTTATTGAATAAAAAGGCTGCCTATTTGAATACGGGTACTTGGGCAAGTAATGCCATAAAAGAGGCCAAGTTGTTTGGGGAAATTACAGAGGTCGCATCTTCTAAAGACCAAAACTTTAACTATATACCTAAAGGATATACCATTCCAGCAGATGCAGATTACTTTCATTGCACAAGCAACAATACCATTTATGGTACCCAAATGAAAGAATTCCCAGAGTTTAATGGGGTTACTGTTTGCGATATGAGTTCGGATATTTTTTCTCGAGTTTTGGATTTTTCAAAATTTGATTTGATCTATGCAGGAGCACAAAAAAACATGGGACCAGCAGGTACTACCCTTGTCGTAATAAAGGAAAGTATTTTAGGAAAAGTAGAAAGAAGTATTCCTTCTATATTGGATTATCAAATACATATTAGCAAGGAAAGTATGTTTAATACACCTTCTGTTTTTGCGGTCTATGTTTCTATGTTAACTTTAGAGTGGTTAAAAGATTTAGGAGGAATTTCATTTATAGAAAAGGTAAATGAAAAAAAGGCTCAGCTTTTATATACAGAAATTGATAGAAATCCTTTATTCAAAGGACTTGTCGCCAAGGAAGACCGTAGTAACATGAATGCTACTTTTGCACTTGTAGATGAAAGTATGACTTCTATTTTTGATAATTTATGGAAATCTGCCGGCATCAACGGTTTAAATGGTCATCGAAGTGCTGGAGGCTATAGAGCGAGCATGTATAACGCATTGCCTTTGTATAGCGTTCAGGTTTTGGTGGATGTGATGCAAGAATTAGAAAGAAATGTATAATAACAAGAACAATTAATGAAAATATTAGCAAATGATGGCATTTCGCAAAGCGGAATTGTCTTACTTGAAGAGCATGGCTTTGAAGTGATTACCACCAAAGTGGCGCAAAGTCAGCTAGAAAACTTTATAAATGAACATTCTATTGATGGTATTTTAGTTAGAAGTGCAACCCAAGTTCGTCAAGAACTAATAGATGCCTGCCCTAGCATAAAGTTGATCGGACGCGGTGGTGTTGGTATGGACAATATCGATGTAACTTATGCCAAAGACCAAGGTTTATTTGTGATAAACACTCCGAATGCCTCTTCAAATTCAGTTGCAGAGTTGGTTTTTGCTCATTTATTTGGAATGGTTCGTTATTTGCATCAAGCCAATCGTGAAATGCCGCTAGAAGGAGATACTCGATTTAATGATTTAAAGAAAGATTTTTCTTCTGGATCTGAGCTAAGAGGGAAAACTCTTGGAATCATAGGTTTTGGACGTATTGGGAAAGAAGTAGCAAAAATAGCCTTAGGAATCGGTATGAAAGTAATTGTAACTGACGCAATTGCAGGTAAATCAGCTATCAATGTTTCTTTTTATAACGGTCAATCTATCGATGTTGAAATTGAAACTCAATCGATGGCAGAAGTTTTAAAGCAATCTGATTTTATTACAGTTCATGTGCCCAACCAAAAAGGATATCTTATAGGAGCAAATGAATTCAAAGCCATGAAAAATGGTGTGGGAATCATTAATACGGCACGTGGTGGAATTATTGATGAAGTTGCTTTAGTAAATGCTATAGATCAAGCAAAAGTGAAATATGCGGCATTGGATGTCTTTGAAAGTGAGCCTCACCCTGAAATACAGCTGTTAATGAACCCAGACATTTCGTTAAGCCCTCATATTGGTGCGGCAACATTAGAGGCACAAGAAAGAATTGGAAAAGAATTGGCACAACAAATTATTAGTTTACTTTCTAAATAATGGCTATAGTAAATCCATTTAAAGCAGTAAGAGCAACTAGAGATAAAGCTGGATTGGTTTCCTCAAAATCTTATGAAATTTACGCAACAAAAAAGCTAAAAGCCAAATTAAAATACAATCCTTATACCTTTCTTCATGTTATAAACCCTGGATTTAAATACAATCAAGAAACCTTAGGTGAACAGCGCTTTAAATTGGTACACAATCGTTATCTAGAATTTAAAGAGGATGGTATTTTTAAGCAAGATGAAAAACCAGCTTTTTACCTTTATAAAAAAACAACACCAGAAAATACGTTTTGTGGAATCATTGCAGCTACCTCTGTAGAAGATTACAATAAGGATATTATTAAAAAACACGAGGGTACGTTGCATTTAAGAGAGCTACTCTTCGAAAACTACTTAAAGAACACTGGTTTTAATGCTGAGCCAGTTTTATTGACTTATCCAGACAATGACACCATTGCTAAAATTATCGAAAAGCATGTAGTTCAAAGACCTGAGTATGAGTTTACCACTACTGATAAAAACACACATTGTATTTGGCTCATAGACCAGGAAAAAGAAATTGAAATTATTCAAAATGCTTTTAAAGAAATAAACGCATTGTACATTGCCGATGGGCATCATCGATCTTCCTCATCATGCTTGTTGGCCAAGCACTTGAAAGAAGAAAACCCAGGGCATACCGGACTGGAAGCTTATAATTTTTTTATGAGTTATTTAATTCCGGAAAGCAATTTAAAAATATATGAATTTAACCGTTTTGTAAAAGACCTAAATGGCTTATCTGTGGATGAATTTTTAATTGAATTAGATGCACATTTTAGAATAGAAAATAGAGGTCAATCCTTATATGTTCCTATAGAAAAGCATCAGTTTTCTATGTATTTAAAAGGAAATTATTACTCTTTAGGGTTGAGGAAAAATGTCTACACTTTTGATGATGCCTTAAGCCAATTGGATACTGAAATCTTATATAAAACCGTATTAAAGCCTATTTTAGGAATTCAAGATATTAGAACGGATACGAGAATTTCTTATGCTCCAAAAAAGAACAATAGCTTGGCATTAAAAGAAAAAGTTGATAGTGGTGAATATGAAGTTGCTTTTGGTATGGTTCCTATCAATATTGAAGAAATAAAAAAAATTGCTGATGCAAATCTTCAAATGCCTCCAAAAAGCACTTATATAGAGCCAAAGTTAAGAAGTGCTTTAACCATTTATGAATTTTAAAAATCGTAGAGATGATGACCATGATTAAAGATAGAATAAGCAACTTAACTAAAAGTATTCCCCAAAACGTAACTTTAGTAGCAGTTTCTAAAACCAAACCAGTCTCAGCCATTAAAGAGGCCTATGAAGGAGGTCAACGAATCTTTGGAGAAAATAAAATTCAAGAAATGGTGAGCAAATATGAAGCCTTACCTACAGATATTGAATGGCATATGATCGGGCATTTACAAAGCAACAAGGTAAAGTATATGGCGCATTTTGTGAGTTTAATTCATGGAGTTGATAGCCTAAAGACCTTAAAAGAGATCAATAAACAAGCAAAAAAACACGATAGAACTATCCGTTGTTTACTTCAAGTGAGAATTGCTAAAGAAGAAACAAAATTTGGGATGACCTTTGATGAAATTAAGGAGTTGTTTCAAAGTAAAGAGTTAGTAAATTTAAAAAACATAAAAATTGTAGGTCTTATGGGTATGGCTACTTTTACTGAAGATACTAACCAACTAAATCTTGAGTTTTCTAGTTTAAGTACCTTATTTAACTCATTTAAAGACGAGTATCAATTGACTGAACTATCTATGGGTATGAGTGGCGATTATAAAATTGCTATTGAAAACGGAAGTACCATGATCCGCGTGGGCAGCGCCATCTTTGGTGAACGAAATTATATTGCATAACTTTACACTAAAAGCTAAAAAAGAAGAGCATTTTGTACGCAATTTTAGATATTGAAACTACTGGAGGTAAATACAATGAAGAAGGCATTACTGAAATTGCAATCTATAAATTTGATGGACATAAAGTAGTTGATCAGTTTATTACCTTAGTGAACCCAGAGAAAGAAATTCAACCCTTTGTTGTGAATCTTACAGGTATCAATAATGCGATGCTTAAAAACGCACCTAAGTTTTACGAAATTGCAAAACGCATTTTAGAAATTACTGAAGATTGTTCAATTGTAGCTCATAATGCCAATTTTGACTACCGCATTTTAAAAACAGAATATGATCGTTTAGGATTTGATTTTAAAAGAAACACACTTTGTACCGTAGAATTAAGCAGAAAATTAATTCCTGATCAAAATTCGTATAGCCTCGGTAAGCTTTGTAAGGCAATTGGTATCCCAATGAGTGATCGGCATCGCGCTAATGGTGATGCTTTAGCCACCGTTCAACTCTTTAAATTGTTGTTAGAAAAAGACTCTGATAAAACCATCATAGAGAGTTCTACAAAACTCTATGATAGTGCCAGAACCGCTGAGAAGTTAACTAAATTACTAGAATCATTACCAACAGAAATGGGTGTTTTTTATTTACATAAAGATTCAGGAGACGTTATTTTTATTGGCAAGGGAAACAATATTAAAAATGAGGTAACTATTCAATTTTTAAAAACTTCTAAAAGAAGTAAAAAAATACAAGAAAGAACCATCTCAATTAGCTATGAATCAACAGGTAATGAGCTCATTACAAGTTTAAAGTATTATCTTGAATTAGAAATCAACAGACCCAAATACAATTTAAGAAACTATAAAAAATTAAGTACAGAAAGCTTTAATCATGAAAATTTTATCTTAGTAGATAAAGGACGTACGCTGGGTGAACATTCAATAATATTAATCGAAAATGACACCGTTTTGGGCTATGCGTTTACCAATCTTGCCTTTCATGAAGACAAAATTGATTTGCTTAAGTCAATCATCACCCCAATTGAAAACAAAGCTTTGGCAAAAACTATAGTCAAGAACTACTTACGAACAAAGAAAGTCCTAAAAATAACTCGCTATTGAATCATCTTAATTTTTAGTCTTAAAAAATTAACAATCAGCTCTTAGGATACAAAAAATTATTTTTTTATTTTTATAACTAAAATACGATAAATGCCCTATGGCAACTATCTGATATGTCAAATATATTTGTGCAGATAACCTAAAACTGTTCATTATGCAAAAATACTTTTATCCTTCCTACTCTTATCTTCATTAAGTTTATTCGCTCAAGAGTACGTCACCGGATTAGAATTTAGCAAGGATAAGTATGAAGAAGTAACTGAAACAGTTCCTCTGGTTACTAGAAGTTTAACCTCTATACCATCTAACTATAGCCTAAAATCCTTTAGTCCCACACCAGGAAATAAAGGTAATCAACCTTCTTGCGTTGGTTGGGCAAGTGGATATGGGGCGAGAACCATCGCCAATGCCATTAAAAACGGATGGCAAAACAATACAGCACTGATTAACCAGAACACCTATTCTCCTTCCTTTGTTTACAATCTTATAAAAGCAAAAGGTGGTGACAATTGCACCAAAGGTTCTTATATCGCAGATGCTATGCAGCTTTTAAACACTTATGGGGTCTTAACTTTAAAGGATTTCACTTATAATGCTGCCAATTGTAGAACAGTGCCAACCAATTATGGATTAGAAAAAGCAAAACAAAACACCATTTTAACCTATGAACGTTTGGCAAAATGGGACAATCCAGTCAACTTGGTGGGCAAAGTAAAAAAAGCAATTGCAAATCAAAACCCTGTTATTATTGGGATGCAAGTTTCATCTACTTTTTATCGGGTAAAAGGTGTTTGGAATGGAGAGCACTCAGGAAATGTAGGTGGACATGCCATGGTAGTTGTTGGATATGATGACAATAAATATGGTGGAGCCTTTGAAATTTTAAATTCATGGGGAACAGCTTGGGGAAACAGTGGTTATATCTGGGTAAGTTATGATGCCTTTAAAAACAATACAAAAACTGCCTATATACTGGTAGATAAATCAAAACCGGTTGTCAATGATAACGATGATGTTGTGGTGGTTAATAATAATGACAACAACCTAGATGTCGGTTTTGGTAAATACTATGCTTTATTGATAGGTGTGAGTAGTTATGGAGATGGTGCCATTACAGATTTAGGTGGATTGCCATCGAAAGACGCTCAAGACTTGGCCAATATATTAATAAACAAATACAGCTTTAACAAAGAGAATGTAGTTGTTTTAAATAATAGCCCTAAAGAAAATGAAATCATAAAAGAATTTAGCAAATTAAAAAAGAAGGTAACAAACAAGGATAATTTACTGGTTTTTTATGCTGGACATGGAGTTTATGACGAAAAAAGCCAAGTAGGACATTGGTTGCCGTCTGATGCTGATATGGAATATGAATTGAATTTAATTAGTAATTCGCAGGTAGTTGATTACTTGAAAGCCATACAATCTAAACATACCTTATTAATTTCTGATGCCTGCTTTAGTGGTAGTATTTTTAAAACTCGTGAGTTTAAAGCAGCGCCTAAATCAGTTCAGAAGAAATATGAACTTACAAGTAGAAAAGCCATTACCAGTGGTACTTTAAAAACTGTTCCAAATAAAAGTGTCTTTTTAAAATATTTATTACAAAGATTAGAAAGCAATTCCAGTGATTATTTGTCTGCACGCCAATTGTTTAACACAATTGAAGAACCTGTTATGAATAACAGCCCAAATACTCCTCAATACGGAACCATCTATGGTATTGGTGATGAGGGAGGTGATTTTATCTTTATTAAAAAACAGTAAAAAATCTACTTTTATTATTTCTAAAAGCTCTAGTTTAATTGTAAATTAGAGCTTTTATTATTTTTATAAAATAAATTGTAGTATTGTATTTTTAAATAAGTTAGTATTGAAAGAACCAGCACAAAACACTTCTTGGAAACATCGTTTACACGAAATCATCTATGAGGCAGATACGAGAGCCGGCAAATTGTTTGACATTGTCTTACTGGCTGCAATTTTGGCTAGTGTCTTATTGGTAATGCTAGAAAGTGTTGAAAGCATTGATTCTAAATACCACTATTATTTAAATATTTCTGAATGGGTTATAACTGTTTTATTCACCTTTGAATACATCATAAGAGTTATTTCAATTAAAAAACCTACACAATATATTTTTAGTTTCTACGGAATTATCGATTTACTATCAACTCTACCAAAGTACTTAGCAATTATTTTTACGGGAACACATAGCTTGATTGCTCTTCGATTACTGCGTTTATTAAGGATTTTTAGAATCTTAAAGCTTACTCGATATATTGGAGCCTCGAATCATTTAATGCTTGCCTTAAAAGCAAGTAGAGCAAAAATTTTTGTGTTTCTATTTTTTATCGTTATTATTTGTACCATTTTGGGAACTGTAATGTATATGATTGAAGGTGCGGAGAATGGTTTTACAAGTATCCCTAGGAGTGTATATTGGGCCATTGTTACCTTAACCACTGTAGGTTTTGGTGATATAGCCCCACAAACACCTTTTGGTCAATTTATTGCAAGTATCATCATGATTTTGGGATATGGTATTATTGCCATACCTACCGGAATCGTAAGCTCCCAAATGGCTAAAATGGATACAATTGATACCAATACACAAGCATGTCCTAATTGCGGAAAAGAAAGTCATAAAGACGGTGCTGAGTTTTGTTTTAATTGCGGAAGTAAACTCAATTAAATGTCAAGAACATTTCCTAAAACTTTAATCGTTATTGTAGGCCCAACGGCAATTGGTAAGACGGCCTTAAGCATTCAATTGGCAAAGCACCTTAAAACAGATATTATTTCTTGTGATTCTAGACAGTTTTATAAAGAGATGAATATTGGAACAGCTGTTCCTTCTGTAGAAGAGTTAGAGGCGGCAAAACATTATTTCATTCAAAATAGAAGTGTTTTTGATACTTATAATGTCGGGCAATTTGAAATTGATGCACTAAAAAAGTTAGAAGAACTATTTGAAATACATCAGACGGTTATTATGGTTGGTGGAAGCGGACTATATATTGATGCCGTGATAAAAGGTTTTGATGTGTTTCCTGAAATCGATCCAAAAATTAGAGAACAACTAATCAATCGATTAGAGGAAGAAGGTATTAAGACTTTGCAACATGAGTTGCAAAAATTAGACCCACTAAGTTATGAAAGCATTGCTATTGATAACCCACATCGCTTAATTCGAGCTCTAGAAATTTGCATAGGAAGCAATCAGCCCTACTCTAGCTTCATCAATAAAGAAAAAAAGCAACGTAATTTTAGAGTAGTAAAAATAGGGTTAGAAGCAGAACGTTCAGTTTTGTATGATCGCATCAATAAAAGAGTTGATCTAATGATTGAAAACGGTCTGATTGATGAAGCCAAAAATTTATTTCAACACAAAGATTTAAATGCCCTACAAACCGTTGGATATAGAGAATTGTTCTCTTATTTTGACGGAAGTATCTCTCTAGAAAAAGCCATAGAAGAAATAAAGAAAAATAGCAGACGTTTTGCGAAGCGACAATTAACATGGTTTCGAAGAGACCCTGAAATAATTTGGTATTCATTTGATAGCGATTTCAAGAAAATAGCTATGGAAGTCGAAGCGATATTCTAAAAATAACTATAGACTTTTGTTAAAATAATCAGAATTTTAATTCCAAACCCAACTGCTTTCTTATATTTGCCTCCTAATTAACTTATTAAATTTCATGAAATTAAAAATTACACTTTTAGCAGCAATGCTGCTTAGTAGCTTTGCCATTCAAGCGCAAAATAAAGTAGGTACCGTAGACAGTGAGTATGTAATCTCAAAAATGCCACAATTAACGGCTGTTCAGACTCGTATTTCTTCTTACGGAACAAAGTTAGATTCTAGTTTTAGTATTAAAGTAAAAGAATACGATACAAAGGTTGACGCTTTTAATAAAGCAGAGAAAACAATGACTGAGGAAGTTAAGAAAACTAAATATGCAGAAATTGCAGAACTAGACCAGGATTTAAAAAAATTTAGACAAAATGGGGCTCAATTAATGCAGATTAGAAGAGATGAGCTTTTGAGACCTTTGTATAAAAAAGTAACTGAAGTAATTGCTGAAGTTGCAAAAGCAAATGGTTATTCACAAATTTTAACTATTACAGGAAACGAACTTGCTTATTTAGATACTAAATTTGATATAACTAAATTAGTTTTGGCTAAATTAGGAATCAAAGAGGATCCTGAACCAAAAAAATAACTTTTAAACATAAAAAAAGAGAAGCAAATTGCTTCTCTTTTTTTATTCCTTCTTAATTTTATCTTCTACTATAATTTGGAGCTTCTTTCGTAATAGCAACGTCATGTGGATGACTTTCATTAATACCACTTGCTGTAATTCGTACAAATTTCCCAGTTTCTTTGAGGGTTTCGATGTCCTTAGCGCCACAATATCCCATACCTGCTCTTAAACCACCTACAAATTGATGAATGCTTTCAAACAATTCTCCTTTGTAAGGAACTCTACCAACAATTCCTTCTGGTACTAGTTTTTTAATATCGTCTTCAACATCTTGGAAATAACGATCTTTAGAACCTTGTTTCATAGCTTCAACAGATCCCATTCCTCTGTACGATTTAAATTTTCTTCCTTCGTAAATGATGGTTTCCCCAGGTGATTCTCTAGTCCCTGCTAGCAACGATCCAAGCATTACGGAGTCAGCTCCAGCAGCAATGGCTTTTGGGATGTCTCCAGTATAACGAATACCTCCATCTGCAATGACAGGAACACCAGAGCCTTTGATGGCAGCAGCAACCTCCAAAACGGCTGAAAATTGAGGGAATCCAACTCCTGCAACCACACGTGTTGTACAAATAGAACCTGGTCCTATTCCAACTTTTATGGCATCTGCACCAGCTTCCACTAAATATTTAGCAGCTTCTGCAGTTGCAATATTACCGACGACAACATCTAAATTTGGAAACTTCTTTTTTACTTCTTTTAAAACAGTTACAACGCCTTTGGTATGCCCATGAGCAGTATCGATAATAACGGCATCTACTCCTGCATTTACAAGTGCTTCTGCTCTATCTACGGCATCAGGAGTAACTCCTAAAGCAGCAGCAACTCTTAAACGACCGTATGAGTCTTTATTTGCAAAAGGTTTTTGAGTAACCTTTGTAATATCTCTAAATGTAATTAACCCTGATAATTTATAAGAATCATCTACAATTAATAATTTTTCAATTTTATTTTTTTGTAAGATGCTTTCTGCAGACTTTAATGAAGTTCCAACCGCTGCAGTAACCAAGTTCTTACTGGTCATAACCTCACTAATAGGTCTATCGTTTTTATGCTCAAAACGCAAGTCCCTATTGGTTACTATCCCTTTTAATATACCATCTTTATCGACAACAGGAATACCTCCAATATGATGCTCTTTCATTAACATTTTTGCATCCAAGACAACAGCATCGATTTGTAAGATAACAGGATCTATAATCATTCCAGATTCTGCTCTTTTTACTTTTCGCACTTCAAAGGCCTGATCTTCTATAGACATGTTTTTATGTAACACCCCTATTCCTCCTTCTCGAGCAATAGCAATAGCCATAGCAGATTCTGTAACGGTATCCATAGCAGCAGATACTATTGGAACGTTAATGGTAATGTTTCTTGTAAATTTAGTTTGAATACTTACTTCTCTAGGAAGTACTTCAGAAAAGGCGGGTACTAAAAGTACATCGTCGTAGGTTAAACCTTCTCCTACTATTTTGGAATTGTGAGCTATCATAGGGCAATCAACTTATCAATTAATTGCGAGCAAATTTACGACTAATTATTGGATTTTAAAGAACTTAATTGGGATATATACTTTTTTTAGTAAATACGGATTTGAGAATGACCAAAACTGAAAGTGTAAAACTAAAAGTCATCAAAATTCCAGATAGCATAATTATATATTTAAACCATAGAAAGCCAGTCCACAGTAAATAAATACCACCAAAAGTCAATAAAATTGATAAAAAAGGCTCAATCATTAAAAAAAGTTTCAACTTTTCGTGAATATCCGTTGTCGCCAAGATTAGAGAAATTAAAAAGAAAATGACAGAAAGGGATAAGATATGATTGTGTACCATCGTCAAAACTTCAGATTTCGATTTTTTAAACTTCATTGTGGTAGCGAAATCATCCGTTTCATTGCCTAAATAACGCTCTTCAATTCCTTTTGGATTTGAATTTGTTGTTTCTTTTACAAAAGTGATTCCTCCATAAAAACCGATACTAAGCATCGCGATAAAAAAAACGATAAGAATTTTTATTTCTCTTGGTAATTGGTACATAGATCCGGCTATTTTCATTGAAAAACAGTGTTTGTATATAATATATTTAAATCTTGTAAAAAGATATTAATAGCCTTCGTTATTGACTGTGCAGATATGGTTGCTCCAGAAATAGCCATAATATTCGTATTGTAAATCAATTTATCTTCTTTGTTTTTTCCTATAAATTGTTTTAGCCAACGATTGCTCCCAATTTCTCCTCCATAATCTTCTCTATAGATGAGTACCTTTGTTTTAACTATGATTAAGTTTTTATTTAATAAGATTACATAATCAAATTCATCAGTTTTGCTTAATGCCTTGTCAATATAGGCAAAACCCTTGATCTCATTATTTTCTTTAATTTTAAATAAACGCTGATCAGAAATGGGTTTATTTAATTGATTATTAATCTCTTGACTTATGACTATAACTTCTAAAATAGGATTCTTTAAGTCAAAGGTCTTTGTAATCTCCTTCAGCACTTTTTTTTGCAGACTATTTGTGACTCCATTTATTGTATATAATACAAGGGTACTCAAGACACTAATCATAAATATTTTCAAAAAGTTCATTTTATAATTGTTGATAAAAGGTTGATACCGTCTTTTCTAACTAGAACCAGACCCCGATCCCGAAGTTTAATTGATTTGTTTGTTTATTTGCTGCATTGTCCTTTAACTGGTAATCTGCTTTAACAACTGCCCCATTCGCTATTAAATAACTCAATCCAAAAGTCCACTCTTGCCTATTATATGTATCATTTTTAACTAAATTACCTGCTGTTGAAGCATGTGTATTATAATCTTCATATCTAACAAAACCAATAAGTTGTTGCTTTTTTTGAAGTGCTAACAAATTATAGCCAGTTTCTAAATAATACCCCTGAAGAACGCTTCCTAAATCTTTACCAGTGGCTAAGTTATATGCTCCGGTATCTGATAAGACACCTCGAACAAATTGTCCTCTGGCGCTAAATCGTTGTTTTGCATATCGAGCGTCAAGACCTATCATGGAAATTCCAATATCTGCTCCTGCAACAGCTTCGACATCTTTCGGAGATTGTGTTCTACCGAAATAACCTGAGAGTCCTAAACGCAGCCCTGGTAAACCATAATAATCTAATTTCCCAGAAAAATTAATATTGTTAAAATTAGATTTGATACCCTTTTGCCTTCCTCCACGCAACCCATTACTGCCTCCGAGTTGTCCGCTTATAATAGTTCCGTTAGCATCAGAAAGGGTCGATTGAAAACCATTAAAAACATAAAATTGATAACGTAAAGATGCAGCATCTGATTTTCCTGCGACACCTATACCAATTTCCCTCCAAGTTGTAGGTACAATCGCAGCATCCATGCTTGGTCTCTCAACTCCATTAAATGTGGTTGGCTCATGGTACTCATTGATAATTCCCATCGGAACTAACATTAAACCAGCTCTCAAATTCACCTGATCATTTAAACTGTATTGCAAAAAGGCTTGTTCAACATAGACCTCTTTTACATGCTCAAATTCTATTTCTGTTACAAATTGAGTACGATCGTCAAATTTGTAACCAAACAATAACACAAGTCTCTGAACATCTAGTTCTGCATTTTTTCCTGAAGGTCGATTGTAGGTAATTTCACCATAACCTCCCACGGTTACTCCTTTGGTATTAATATTTCCAGATAGAATTCTTTGTGCAGTGTTCTGTTGATTTTGTAGGTTCTGACTAAAAAGATTTGAACCAACAATAAGGGCGAATAAAATTGTGATATTTTTCATTAATTTAGACTAATTATAAATAATTTAATAATATTTGCACAAAAATAAGAACACAAATAACAATAAAAAAATTTATTTAGAATTAATTTAAATAAAAATGAAGGCTAACAAAATAACCGTCTTATTTTGACGATTTTAGGTATAAAATGATTGAATTTCGAATATCAAATGACTTTTCTGTTCCTGTTGGTTTATAAACAGAAACTACTTCTTTATTTTCTTCAGTCAGAAAAGGAATGTCAAAACCTTTAAGCAAATAATCAGAGAAAGCGACAGTGTATATTTTATTCACATCAAGTAATTTTGAGTCAACGAACCATTTAGAGTTTATTTTCTCGGCTTTAAAGCGCTGCAAATAAGCCCCGGTCCCCTTCGCTTTTTCTCCAAAATCCAATACTTTTAGTAACAGACTCCCTTTCAATTTCACTTTTAAAACAGCTCCTCCATAAGGCAAAACTCTAAAAATATCGACAGGAGTAATCGCGCCTTCAAGCTCATCATCAATACGAATAGAACCTCCGTTAACTAATGCACAATCAACCTTATTATCAAAAGCAAAAGCCATGGATTTTGTAATCAATGCACCTAGATTGGTTTGAACACTTCTAATAGGTTTATCTCTTCCGTCTAAAGGGGTTCGGGTATTTAAAATTATCTCATCTGGGTTTTCAATAAGTTCCTTAATTTTATTCTTTAACACTGATTGCCATTTATCAACTATGGCACCTACCCTTTTGTCTTCTGCGATGGTTTTATTAATTTCCTTTAACTCTGATTTTATATGCGCTTTTTTTGTCTTTTTATCAAAACTTAGCTTGTGAATATATGCCGTTTTCGCATTTGCATCTGCCTTTGCAACAAAAGATTCACCTACTGGAATCATCATATTAGTATGCTCATGACCACCCATAATCAGGGGAATATCTGGTAAAAGTTCTGCGATTTTTAAATCCGAAGCAATGGTAACATGCGTCAATCCAATAACGAGGTCAACCTTGTTTTTCAATTCAAAATAAGAACGTTTTGCAGATTCGTAAACATCATTGTAACTAAGATAATTTTTTGGATTAGAAGGCACACAGACACTTAAAAAACCAACTTTAATGGTGGTTCCATCTGCATCTGTAAACTCTTTGATAAAAGTTTCATGCACTCTATTTTTTGTATTTGATAATGGAAGAAGTTTCCCTTCTTTCCTTTCTAATACATTCCCTGTAATCCAATCAAAATTACTTTCGTTAAGTCTTTTTTGTAAATCGTTAGCACTTAAATCAAATTCATGATTTCCAAAAGCAACCAAATCAACCCCCATGGCATTCATGGTTTCTATCATTTGTTTGCCTCGAATACGTGTTCCTTGATAAGTAATGGTTCCAAGCAGTGATGGGTTTAAAAAATCTCCTGCCACTACCAACATGGTATTTTTGTTTTCTTGCAATAATTGTTTATGTACAGTTTCTACCCTAGCCATCCCCCCATAGGCTCCACCCTGGATGGGTGCTATCTCATAAACATCATTTAACTGTAAAAAGGTAAGATCAATTTTTCCATCATCCTGATTACAAGAAAATAGTACCGCTATTAACAGATAAAAAAACAATGCTTTTGTAAATTTCATTTTATAATAACTTTTAAGATTTTGACTGTTTCTATCTCAATAATTAAACTTTAACCCACTAAAACTTTAATTAAAAACATTCATAGCTACATTATAAGCACTTTCAAAACTCATAGGTTTAATATGAGTCTCTGCTTTTTGTGCTGTAAAATAAGATACTAATTTCTCTGTAGGCATATTACCAGTAAGTTCATCTTTTGCCATTGGGCAACCGCCAAAGCCCATAATTGCCCCATCAAAACGCAAACAACCAGCTTTATAAGCTGCATCTACCTTCTCGTGCCAAGTTGTAGGGGTGGTATGCAAATGTGCTCCAAACTCTATGTTAGGGTATTTAGGAATCAAATTTGAAAACAAATAAGAAATGATATCGGGCGTAGAACTTCCAATAGTGTCTGATAAGGATAAAATTTTAACACCCATCATGGCGAGTTTTTCAGTCCAATTCCCAACGATATCTACATTCCAAGGGTCTCCATACGGATTTCCAAAACCCATGGACAAATAAGCAACCACCGCTTTATTTGTTTTATCAGCTATTTCTAATATCTGTTCTAAGGTCTGTATGGATTCATCAATTGTTTTATGGGTGTTTCGCATCTGAAAATTTTCAGAAATTGAAAAGGGGTATCCTAAATATTGAATTTCTTCAAACTGAGCCGCATCTTCTGCTCCTCTAAGATTGGCAATGATAGCCAGTAGTTTACTTCGGGTAGTTGACAAATCTAATTGATTTAACACTGCGGCAGTATCCTTCATTTGAGGAATTGCTTTGGGTGAAACAAAACTACCAAAATCTATAGTGTCAAAACCAACACGAAGCAAGGCATTAATATAGGATGCCTTAACTTCTGTGGGAATAAAATGAGATTTTATTCCTTGCATGGCGTCTCTTGGACATTCTATAATTTTAACGCTATTCATCGTTCAAATATACAATAAAAGATCATCCAAAAAAGCCTGATAAAAGAGAAATTATGACACGAAAAAAGTAAAAAATTAAATTAAAATTAGGATGGCAATTCCAATGAAAACAAGAATTTGAGCCCATTTTAAATACAATCCAGTTTTGTTATGCTGCAATAAATATTCTGAAACCTTTCCTCCTAGTATCGCAATACTACCAAAAATAATAAAAGAAACGAAAATAAATATAAGTCCTAAAACATAGAATTGTAGTATTGTGGAGAGCTCTTCCGAAAATAAAAATTGAGGAAAAAATGCCAAAAAGAAAATTGTCACCTTAGGGTTTAAAACATTCATTAAAAATCCGGTTTTAAACAATTGCAAGGTGGTTTTCTTCTCAACATTCTTGATTGAAAGCGTTATTTCTGAATCACTTTTATACACTTTATAGGCTAAATACACCAAATACCCTGCTCCAAAAATTTTGATTGCTAAGAATAAGTTTTGACTTTCTTTTATGATGGTAGAAACTCCAAAAGCGACCAATGTTGTATGAATTAGACAACCAGTCATCAATCCAAAAACGGTTGCTAAGCCAAATTTTTTACCATTGACAATACTTTGTGTTAAAACGAAAATATTATCTGGCCCCGGTGAAAGTGCTAAGATAGACGTTGCTAAAGCAAAGGATAAAAGGGTTTCAATCATTGAAAAATATTACTGTTTTTTGTCTCCTCGAGCGGAGTCGAGAGGTTCTTAAAGTCTCGACTGCACTATACCTGACATTATAATCGTTTTAAAATCTCTTTATTATTCTCTTTTATTGTTATTCCTGTGAAAGTAGAAATCTATTTTAATTTTTACTTCTATTATGCAATTCCTGTTTTCGCAGGAATGATATTATAGTTGTTTTAGGATTGATTTGTTGATCTTTTTAATCAAACTAGGACCCTCATAAATAAAACCAGTATAAACTTGAACCAAATCGGCTCCAGCTTCAATTTTTTCCAAAGCATCTTGTGCAGAATGTATTCCCCCAACACCAATTATCGGAAAAGATTTGTTTGAATTTTTGGCTAAATAACGAATTACTTTTGTGCTTTGTTCCTTGATGGGCTGACCGCTCACTCCTCCATTTCCAATTGCTGATAATCGCTCTTTTGAGGCTTTTAAGTTATCTCTGGTGGTTGATGTGTTGGAGGCGATTACCCCGTCAATTTTTGTTTCTGCCACCAAGGCTATTATTTCATCTAATTGAATAGTATTTAAATCTGGAGCAATTTTAAGTAAAATTGGTTTTTGAATTTTAAAACGGGTGTTTTCTTCTTGACAAGCAGTAATTAGTTCGAGAAGGTATTCTTTGTCATTTAACTTTGCATGACTTCCTACATTTGGACAGCTAACATTCAAAACAAAATAATCAACAAAAGGATGCAGTTCTTTAAACACTTCTAAATAATCTTTGGTATAATCTTCTGGTTTTGTCGCTGTATTTTTACCAATATTTCCACCTATAATAACCTTGTGTCTATTCTTTTTTAAGTTATGAATCGCTGCTTCAATACCGTTATTATTAAAACCCATTCTATTGATAATCCCACGATCATCTTTTAAACGGAATAACCGTTTTTTAGGATTTCCAGCTTGTGCTTTAGGTGTTACTGTTCCGATTTCTATAAAACCAAAACCAAAGTTTGCCAGCTCATTATAGAGTACGGCATTTTTATCAAAACCCGCAGCTAAACCAACAGGATTTTGAAATTTTAAACCAAATAAATTGCGTTCTAATTTTTTATTATGTACTTGATAAACACTTCTAAAAAGAGCCGCTACAAAGGGAATTTTACATAAAAATCGGATGAGAGAAAAGGTAAAATAATGGACCTTCTCTGGATCGAATAAAAATAAAATTGGACGAATTATCGTTTTATACATAATTATCAAATATAAAAAAAAGCCTCATAAAAATGAGGCTTATACATTATCTTAAAACGGCTTCTAAGTTTTTCTCAAAAGTAGCCTGAATTTTTTGCATGATCTTATCTATCTGCTTGTCTTCTAGTGTTTTGCTTTCATCTTGTAACAAAAAGCTAACAGCATATGATTTTTTACCTTCTGGCAATTGATCCCCTTCATAGACATCAAATAAATCTACTTCCTTCAACAAATGCTTTTCTGACTGAAATGCCAAATCATATACCTCTTTAAAAGCTACCCTACTATCCAGTAACAAGGCTAAATCTCGCTTTACAGATGGAAATTTAGGCAATTCCGTTACTGGTGTATTTTTACTACTTACAACTTTTAATAAGGTGTCCCAATGAATATTTGCATATAAAACCTCTTGTTTAATGCCAAATTCTTTTAGAATTGAACGTTTAACGACTCCAAAATCTACCAGTTTCATCTTCCCCATACTTAGGTTAATTCCCTCCGAAAAAACATCACTTTTGGTTGGACTAACCTTGTAATTTCGAATACCCAATCTAGTAAATAGAGCTGTAATTATTCCTTTAAAATAGAAAAAATCAGAGGCCTGTGAGTTTAGCTTCCAACTATCCTTTGTACGATTCCCAGAAATAAACAAACTCAATTGTTTGTTTTCTTCATACCCAGAATCATACTTATGATAAGTCTTTCCAAATTCATAAAACTTCAAAGAGGTATTTCTTCTGTTTATATTGTAAGAAATCGATTCTAAACCATTAAAAAGTA
The DNA here is from genome assembly GCA_965659055.1 of Polaribacter sp. GTDB lineage: Bacteria > Bacteroidota > Bacteroidia > Flavobacteriales > Flavobacteriaceae > Polaribacter. The sequence continues at coordinate 1,628 of CBFHUV010000012.1, read as the reverse complement.
AAGACTGTCTCATTACAGACAAATCAGCGCTCAAAGGGTTTAAAATACCGACACTGTGCTCAGGATTGATGTTTTCAGAAAGTTCTTGGTAACCTACTTTGGTCAACGAATTACTCATGGTCTCATAAAAGCCCAAAGCTGTCAATTGATTGGCAACAATGTTCTCTATTTTCGGTTGACTATTATTATCAAAGGAAATTGATGTGTTTAGTTTGTGCGAAAATTCAATATTATTATAGCCGTAAACTCGTAAAATTTCCTCGATAATATCTGCTTCTCTTTGCACATCGACTCGGTAAGATGGAATCGTTAAACCTAAACCACCTTCAGTTTCACTGTTAATTCTTATCTCTAAAGACGCTAAAATATTCTTTATGGTTTCTTTTGGAATCTCTTGACCCAACAAGCGATAAGTACTTTCATACGATAAAAATACTTGGAAATCTTCAATTTTTTCTGGATAAAAGTCCATAATATCAGAAGCCAAAGTACCTCCAGCATACTCCTCAATTAACAAGGCTGCTCTCTTTAAGGCGTATTTGGTTAGATTGATATCAATTCCACGTTCAAATCGAAAAGAAGCATCCGTGTTTAACGCATGTCTCTTGGCTGATTTTCTTATGGATACTGGATTAAAATAAGCACTTTCTAAAAAGATAGAACTTGTGTTTTCAGTAACTCCAGAATTTAATCCTCCAAAAACTCCTGCCAAGCATAGTGGATTGCTTTCTGCATCACAAATCATAATATCCTCGGCATCCAAAATTCTTTCGACACCATCTAAAGTTGTAAATTTCGTACCTTCCTTTAGAGTTTTTACCAATACTTTATTGCCTTTAATCTTAATAGCATCGAAAGCGTGCAAGGGTTGCCCTAATTCATGTAAAACATAGTTGGTAATGTCAACGATATTGTTCTTCGGAGTAATTCCGATCGCTTTTAGTCGATTCTGAATCCATTCTGGTGCGTCTTTTATCACTACATCTGTAATAGAAATACCGCAATAACGAGGCGCTAATTCTTTGTTTTCAACCTCAACGTCAATTTTTAGCTTGCGCTCGTCTACATGAAAATCACTTACTGAAGGAGAAATTAATTCTAAGTTAATCTCTTGTTGCATCAACCCAGCTCTTAAATCTCTAGCAACACCAAAATGACTCATAGCATCTGCTCTGTTGGGTGTTAAACCAATTTCAAAAACCTCATCTTGTTCAATATTAAAAACTTTTGCAGCAGGTGTTCCCGGTTCAATCTGAGCATCTAAAACAAGAATACCGTCATGACTAGAACCTAGACCCAATTCATCTTCTGCGCAAATCATTCCATGACTTTCCTCTCCGCGTATTTTACCTTTTTTAATGATAAAACCTGCTCCTTTATCATCGTATAAGGTTGTTCCTATGGTGGCAACTGGCACTTTTTGTCCTGCTGCAACATTGGTTGCACCACAAACAATCTGAACGGGCTCCTTTTGACCTATATTTACAGTTGTGATTTTTAACCGGTCAGCATTTGGATGTTGAATACAGGTTAAAACCTCTCCTACCACAACCCCTTTAAGGCTTCCTTTGATAGATTCTCTCGTTTCAATTCCTTCTACTTCTAATCCTAAATCGGTTAATAACTCA
>CBFHUV010000011.1:0-31577 GCA_965659055.1 Polaribacter sp. | reverse complement strand
CGTGAATTTTGATATGGCCAGACTGGATTCTTTAGAACTGTATCCGTATAAAAAATTATTTGAGAGAGGTTTGACAAGTGTTATGACAGCACATTTAAGCATTCCTCAATTAGAGCCCAATGAAAAATTGCCCTCATCACTTTCTAAAAAAATCGTCAATGATTTGTTGATAGATCAAATGGGTTTTAGGGGTCTCATTATTACAGATGGCTTGAATATGAAAGGAGCAGCCAATTATTCGACCTCTTCAGAAATTGATCTTGCTGCTATTTTGGCTGGGAATGATTTATTGTTAATACCACAAGATGTGCCTGCAACCGTAAATTTGTTTTTAAAGGCTTTAAAAAATAATGCCATTAGCATAGATAGAATAGATCATTCTGTTCGTAAAATATTGCAGGCAAAATATTGGGCAGGTTTGGCGCATTGGAAGCCGATTTCTTTAAGCAATTTGCATGAGGACCTAAATTCGGTAACAGATAAGGTCTTGCATAGAAAACTGGTAGAAGCTTCTACAACGGTACTTAAAAATAAGGGCGGAATTCTTCCTATTCAACATTTAGAAAAACAAAAAATAGCCTATGTTAAATTAGGAACTGAAGATTCAAGTCCTTTTTTAAACACACTAAAAAAGTATACCAAAGTCGATGTGGTTTCAGCCACAAATTTGGACAACCTTGTACAAAAGCTAAGTACCTACTCTTTGGTGATCATCGGGTATCACAGTTCTAATGAAAATCCATGGAAATCTTATAAAATTAAGGATCAAGATTTGGTAAAATTGCAAGAAATTGCAAGAAGCAATAAGGTTATTTTTACAGTTTTTGCCAATCCGTATAGCTTGTTGGATTTAAAATCCTTTGCAAATATTGAAGGCTTGGTTGTAGGTTATCAAAATAGCCAAATCGCCCAAGAGATTGTAGCACAACAATTGTTTGGTGCAAAAAGGGTGACTGGGAAAATACCTGTAAGTATTCAAGATGTTTTTAAAGAAGGAGACGGAATCTCAACCCAAAGTCTTAGCAGACTATCTTATGGTATTCCAGAAGAAGTTAAAATGTCAACGAGTCGATTATTAAAAATAGACTCTATTGCGAAAGAGGTTTTAACAAAGAAAATGGCACCAGGGATGCAAATCTTAGTTGCCAGAGCAGGGAAGGTGATTTATGAGAAAAGCTTTGGTTATCATGCCGCGGATACCCTTCAGAAGGTTCGGAATTCAGATGTGTATGATATTGCTTCATTAACAAAGATTGTGGCTACGCTACCCTTGGTAATGGAGGCTGTAGAAGAGGGTAAAATACCTTTAGATACTGATATTAAACATTTAAATGCCGCTTTTAATAAGACCAATAAGGATACCGTTACTCTAAAACAGATGCTTTCACATACTGGTCGGTTGAAAGCCTGGATTCCCTTTTATAAATTTACTCAAGACAGTATTTCTGGTAAGAACTTAACAGAATACTATCAGCCTACCAAAACGAGAAGCTACGGTATTCAAGTTGCTAAAAACTTGTATTTGAAAAATAGCTATAAGGATTCTATCATTCAGTATATAAAGAATGCGGAACAGCAAGAACAGTCAGGTTACAAGTACAGTGATCTGGGCTATTATATTTTAAAAGAAACCCTTGAAGAGGTTTATAAGGCATCTTTAAACAATTTGGTTCAGGATAAATTTTACAAATCTCTTGGTGCCGATAGAACTAGTTATTTGCCTTTAGAAAAGTATCCTGTTACTGAAATCATTCCAACAGAAAATGATACCTATTACCGACACCAATTGTTGCATGGTTATGTACATGACATGGGTGCTGCCATGGAAGGAGGAGTGGGCGGTCATGCTGGGGTTTTTTCCAATGCCAATGACGTAGCTAAAATTATGCAAATGTATTTGCAAAAGGGCTTTTATGGAGGGAAACGCTATCTAAAAACCAGCACCATTGACACCTTTAATAAACGCTATTTTGCAGATCAAAAGGTGCGTAGAGGTTTGGGTTTTGACAAACCGCAGTTAGATCCTAAAATTACAGCAACTTGTGGCTGTGTTTCTGATCAGAGTTTTGGTCATAGTGGTTTTACAGGCACCTATACTTGGGCCGATCCAGAAAGTCAAATTGTTTATGTGTTTCTATCGAATAGAATTTATCCAAATGCAGAAAACAAAGGCCTTATCGTAAATGACATTCGAACAAAAATTCAGCAAGTCATTCAAGATGCTATTCTGCTGGAGTAGTTGATAATTTTACATAGATCAAACAGCTTAATGCGCTAAGAAGTAGGTAATAGCCAGCGAGTTCTCCACCGTAAAAAATAAAAATCAAATAGGCTTGTAAAAAATAAAACAGTGGAAAAATGGTAATGTTGAGGGCAAAGCGAAAGGTGTCAATAAATTCTATTTCATCTATTTTTCTGGCCATTATTTTCCATAAGATCCAAGGTAAAATACTGTTTAAAAGGATTACATAGTACAGTGGTTTTACAAAGTTTACCCTCTTTTTTAAAAGAGGAGTGCTGCCTTCACTCAGGGCCTGATTTAGTTTATTTACTTCGGTAAAATCAACCCCATTTTTCTGTAGTTTCAAAACTGTTTTTTCATAATTCTCATCTTCCGGAATATGTACTGTTAATGTTTTGAGCTGATCACTTAGTTCTTTTTTTAAGGCTTCTATTTGTTTTGGGTCTAGCGGTGTTTGTGGGTTAAAATAATCATGGGTAGGAATCGGTGTTCCAAAATGCAAGGCAATTTTAGAAGGATAAGCACCCGCTTTTTGATAGGTTAGTCCTACTGGGACAATATGAATTTTAAGTTCTGGATATTTTTCCAAAGCCCCAAAGACGATTCTGGTAAATCCTTTGCTAATAGGTCTGATCGTTCTTCTCTTGTCATGACTCCCTTCAGGGAAAATCATTAAGGCTTGCTGTTTGTTTAATATTTCAAAGCAGTCATTAAACACTTCTGTGTTTTTTGATAGTTCATTGCGTCCATCACGTATCCTATAAATCGGCATTAAATTGAGTGTTGCCAGGAGTTTTTTAATAAGAGGTTTTTTAAAAACAGCGGCTCGAACCAAAAAATGTGAAACTCGTGGTGCACTTGTTGCAACCACCAAAGGATCAAGTAGTCCATTAGGATGATTTATAGCAAACAATACAGCTCCTTTTTTTGGTACCTTTTCTGCACCAACAACTCGAAGTTTTTTACTGTAAAAAAACAAGCCAGTTTTTATGTAATACTTTATACAAAGATACCAGATTTTCTTCAAATTAATATGGATTTAGAAGCCTTTGGCAATTTTGTCAAGTGCTGAATAAGAAAGAATTTTAACTCTTTTGCTCTCTAGGCCAATTAAACCTGTTTTTTTAAACTCTGATAGCAGTCGAATGGCTGATTCTGTTGCTGTTCCAATAATATTGGCCATGTCTTCTCTAGAAATTTGAATATCGAGAAAGCCCTCAGAATCGGTTCCAAATTTAGTGTCTAAATGAATCAACATTTCTGCCAAGCGCTGTTTGACAGTTTTTTGACCCATGTTCACGATAACATTATCTGCTTTTTTAAGTGAAACCGCTAAATTCTTAAGCATGTCTTGGGTAAACTCAGGGTTTTGCTGGAGGTCTTTTATGATTTCTTCTCGAGGAATATAACAAACAGACATATCGCTTATGGCAGTTGCTTTTAAATTGGCTACTTCATCACTAATAAGACTTCGCTCACCAAGGATATCACCTTTGTTTACCAAATGAATAATTTGCTCTCTACCGTTGGAGCTCATTTTTGAAACTTTACAAACTCCTTCTTTAATGCAGAAGACGCCATTAATATGCTCACCTTCTTCAAAAATGACCTCTCCCTTTTTTACTATGCGAGTGGTCTTGCATTCAGAAATACGAATTAATTCACTTTTGGATAAAGTTTTAAAAGAATTTAATTGCCTGACGATGCATTGTTCGCATTTGCTCATATATAAAGGTAAATTGATTCTCTCAAAGATAGTTAAAAACTGATAATTATCATATTTTAGAGCTAATTTTAAGAAGAACTTTGCACTGGGCATTTAGAGTAAATAAGTATGGAAGATTTGTTGTGTTACCACTGTGGGAATACCTGCGATAACCAATCAATACAAATAGAAGAAAAGTTCTTTTGTTGTAATGGGTGTAAGACGGTCTATGAAATCTTCTCAGAAAATGATCTTACGTGCTATTATGACTTGGATCAAAGACCAGGGGCCATCCCTGAAGAAATTCAAGGAAAATATGACTATTTAGACAATGTAAAAATTCTTGAAAAACTTCTTGAATTTGATGCAGAGAACAAGCAGGTTGTCAACTTGTATATTCCGCACATTCATTGTAGTTCTTGTATTTGGGTTTTGGAAAACCTGCACAAGCTTCAAAAGAACATCATAGCATCTCAAGTAAATTTCCCTAAAAAAACCATTCGAATTACCTACAATTCAGACCAGCTTAGTTTAAAACAAGTGGTGCTTTTGTTAAGTTCTATTGGATATGAGCCTTATATTAGTTTAGAGGATTATGAATTGGGCAAAAACAAGATAGACAGAACCTTACTCTATCAATTAGCCATTGCGGGTTTTGCCTTTGGAAACGTGATGTTTTTATCCTTTCCAGAGTATTTTGAAGTGAATGAATTTTGGCTAGAAAAATACAAGTATATTTTCCGATGGTTGATGTTTGCCTTTTCCTTGCCGGTGGTGTTTTATGCTGCCAAGGATTATTTTATATCAGCATACAAAGGGCTTCGTTCTAGAATTTTAAACATTGATGTGCCCATTGCTTTGGGGGTTCTAGTGTTGTTTTTGCGAAGTAGCATTGAAATTATTTTTGACCTAGGAACTGGTTTTTTTGACAGCTTAACTGGTTTGGTTTTTTTCTTATTAATAGGGAAGTTTTTTCAGCAAAAAACCTATAATTTCTTATCCTTTGAGCGTGATTTTAAATCCTATTTTCCGATTGCAGTCACAAAAATTCTAGCAGATGAGTCCGAAGAGATCGTCCAGATTTATGAATTGGAAAAAGGAGATCGTTTAATTATTCGGAACCAAGAATTGATTCCTGTCGATGGCATCTTAATAGAAGGAGCTGCTGAAATTGATTATAGTTTTGTGACAGGAGAAGCCATTGCTGTCGAAAAAAAATCAGGAGATAAAATTTTTGCAGGAGGAAGGCAGTTAAATGGTGTTTTTGTGATGGAAGTATTGAATTCTGTCTCGCAAAGCTACTTAACTCAGCTGTGGAGTAATGATGTTTTTGCTAAAGAGAAAGATTCAAAATTCACTAATTTAACGAATACTATAAGTAAGAAGTTTACCATTTTTGTGCTAAGCATCGCTAGTATTTCAACATTGGTTTGGTTGTTTTTAGATTCAAGTAAAGCCTTGAATGTATTTACAGCGGTATTGATTATCGCCTGTCCTTGTGCTATTGCTTTAGCAGCTCCTTTCACTTTGGGCAATCTACTGCGTATTTTAGGTAAAAAGAAATGCTATTTAAAAAACGCAGCAGTCATAGAAAAATTGGCTCAAATAGATACCGTAGTTTTTGATAAAACCGGAACCCTTACATCTACCAAGGACAATGACATCAGCTATGAAGGCCAAGCGCTTAGTGAAGATGAAACCAGGCTCTTGGCAAATGCAGTGAGAATATCGAACCATCCTTTAAGTAGGATGTTATTTCAATCGTTTCAATCGTTTAAAAAGCAAAATATTGATTCCTATACAGAAGAACTAGGAAAAGGAATTACGGCAAGTGTGGGGTTTATGAAGCTTCAAATAGGTTCTTTGTCTTTTGTAAACCCGAATAATCCTTTTGGTAAAATAGAGACCGCAATTCATATCGCTGTAAATGATAAGTACAAAGGAAAGTTTGTATTTAAAAATGCCTACAGACCTCAAATGAAAAATCTGTTTTCTAAACTTGAATCGAATTTTAATCTATCTGTTGTGTCTGGAGACAATGCTGGTGAACAAAACTATTTGGAAACCATATTGCCTGAAAAGGTGCAGTATTTGTTTCATCAACAACCAGAAGATAAATTAAACTATGTAAAATCATTGCAAGATCGAGGACATAAGGTGCTTATGATTGGTGATGGTTTAAATGATGCTGGTGCACTGGCGCAAAGTGAGGTAGGGATTTCCCTATCAGAAAACATCAATGTATTTTCTCCTGCCTGTGACGCTATTTTAGCTGCAGAAAACTTTAAAGATATTCATAGTTATTTGGGCTTGTCAAAAAAAGCAATTCGAATAATTAAATACAGTTTTGCACTGTCTTTATGTTATAATTTAGTCGGTTTGTATTTTGCAGTAACCGGTCAGTTACAGCCTGTAATAGCCGCTATTTTAATGCCATTAAGCTCTATTACCATTGTGGTATTTACCACATTTATGACCAATCGATTAGGAAAAAAGATTTAAGATGATTTCACTTATTCAGAAATACAACATACCCGGACCACGTTATACAAGTTATCCTACGGTTCCGTATTGGGACCCCAATGGAATTTCCAAAGAAACGTGGATTAACAGCTTTAAAAAATCGTTTAAGGAATCAAATGCCAAAGAAGGAATTAGCTTGTACTTGCATTTGCCATTTTGTGAAAGTCTTTGCACTTTTTGTGCTTGTCATAAACATATTACCAAAAGACATGAAGTGGAGGAACCCTACATAACTAAACTTTTAAAAGAATGGAAGCTTTATTTGAATTTTATGGATGAAAAGCCAGTAATAAAGGAAATTCATTTAGGAGGGGGAACTCCCACATTTTTTTCGAGTGAGCAATTAAAAAGATTACTCACCGGAATTCTGGAACTTGCAGAAATACACCCTGATCATGAGTTCAGTTTAGAAGGACACCCAAACAATACTAGTAAGGAACAGTTGCAAACACTGTACGATTTGGGTTTTCGAAGAATTAGTTTTGGAGTTCAAGACTATGATCCATTGGTGCAAAAAGCCATCCACAGAATTCAGTCTTTTGAGCAGGTGGCGCAAGTAACAAAATGGTCTCGAGAAATTGGATATACTTCCGTAAGTCATGATCTTATTTTTGGATTGCCTTTTCAAACCCGTGAGAGTATTGTTGATAGTATTGAAAAAACCAAAAGTTTACAACCGGATAGAATTTCATTTTATAGTTACGCTCACGTACCTTGGGTAAAAGGAGTTGGTCAACGTGGATTTCAGGATGAAGATTTGCCAAAGGATGAAGAAAAGAGGTTGCTATATGAAATAGGAAAAGAACTATTTTCTGAAATGGGCTATGTAGAAATTGGGATGGACCATTTTGCTCTGCCTTCAGATTCACTATATCAGGCGACTGTGGATAAAACACTGCATCGAAACTTTATGGGGTATACCAGCAATAAAACCCAGTTAATGATCGGTCTAGGAATGTCTGCAATTTCGGATAGTTGGTATGCCTTTGCTCAGAATGTGAAAACGGTAAAAGAGTATCAAGAATTGGTGAATGTAGGAGAAATCCCCATTTTTAAAGGGCACTTATTAAGTCAAGAAGATTTGGTTGTTAGAAAGCACATATTAAACTTAATGTGTCAATTAGAGACCTCATGGGAAGATAAAGCCATGCAGTTTGAAAATTTGGAAGAGAATTTAATACAGCTAAATGAGTTAATCTCTGATAATTTGGTTGTTAAAAGGGATTTTTCTGTAGCAATTCCAGAACATGCACGTCCATTTTTGCGAAATATATGTATGGTTTTTGATGCTCATTTACAGCGAAATAAGGCGCCTAAGAAATTGTTTTCTATGACAATTTAAAATATATTTAAGAAAATATTCAGAAGTATGACAAAAGTCATATAATAAACATTCGAATGAATGTAAATTTGAAACTATAATCAGGCAGAGCATGAGCGTTATTTATTTACTACTTGCACTGAGTATTTTAGTTGCGATCGTTTTTTTTGTAGCATTTATTTTATCGGTAAAAAGTGGGCAGTACGATGATTCGTATACGCCCTCTGTTCGCATGCTCTTTGATGATGAGTTGGTAAAATCCAACACAACTAGCACTAAAACTAACTAGATATTAAATACAATTAGATTATGGAAATGCAACAGTTTTATTACGATAATAAGATCGTAAAAAAATTCCTTTATGCCACGTTGTTTTGGGGGATAGTAGGGTTCTCTGTAGGACTCTTGTTGGCCTTTATGTTTTTGTTTCCAAACTTAACCGATGACATTTCATGGTTGAGTTTTGGGCGTTTGAGACCACTGCACACCAATGCAGTAATTTTCGCCTTCGTAGGAAATGCAATTTTTGCAGGAGTCTATTACTCTTTGCAACGTTTGTTGAAAGCGAGAATAGCCAGTGATTTTTTAAGCAAATTTAACTTTTGGGGATGGCAATTGATAATTGTTGCTGCTGCCATTACTTTGCCTTTGGGGTATTCTACTTCTAAAGAGTATGCAGAGTTAGAATGGCCAATAGATATTGCGATTGCTTTGGTTTGGGTTGCTTTTGGAGCCAATATGATTTGGACCATTTTGCAAAGAAGACAACGGCATTTGTATGTAGCCATTTGGTTTTATTTAGGAACCTTTGTTACCGTTGCCGTTTTACATATTTTTAATAGTTTGGCATTGCCAGTAAGTGCTTTAAAAAGTTATTCTGTTTATGCAGGGGTTCAAGATGCCTTGGTGCAATGGTGGTATGGACACAATGCTGTGGCCTTCTTTTTAACCACACCATTTTTAGGATTGATGTATTATTTTGTTCCTAAAGCGGCAAATAGACCTGTGTATTCATATAAATTATCCATTGTACACTTTTGGTCTCTGATCTTTATTTATATTTGGGCAGGACCACACCACTTACTTTATACATCATTGCCAAACTGGGCGCAAAATTTAGGTGTTGCGTTTTCTGTAATGCTAATTGCTCCATCTTGGGGAGGTATGATTAATGGTTTGTTAACCTTAAGAGGTGCTTGGGATAAAGTTCGAACTGACCCTGTTTTAAAATTTATGGTTGTTGCGATTACAGGTTACGGGATGGCAACTTTTGAAGGACCAATGTTGTCTTTAAAAAATGTAAATGCCATTGCCCACTTTAGTGATTGGATTATTGCCCATGTGCATGTTGGTGCCTTGGCTTGGAATGGATTTTTAGCCTTCGGTATGATTTATTGGATGGTTCCAAGATTGTTTAAAACAGAGTTGTTTTCTAAAGCATTGGCTAATGTTCACTTTTGGATCGGGACTTTAGGGATCATATTGTATGCTTTACCAATGTATGTTGCAGGTTTTGTTCAAGCATCTATGTGGAAACAATTCAATCCTGATGGAACCTTAACCTACGGAAACTTTTTAGAAACAGTTAAAGAGATTATTCCAATGTATTGGATGCGTGCCATAGGTGGAAGTTTATATATCATTGGAGCGCTTGTGATGTTGTATAATATCATTCAAACTATTAGAGCAGGGAGTGATGTTACAGATGATTTAGCAGAAGCTCCAGCCTTAGAAAAGGTGTCTAAACACAGAACCAAAGGAGAAGGATGGCATACTTGGTTAGAGCGTAAACCGGTTAAATTAACCTTATATGCTACTTTAGCTATTTTAATAGGAGGACTGGTACAAATAGTTCCAACTTTGTTAGTGAAATCAAATATACCAACCATAAGCAGTGTGAAACCGTATTCTCCTTTAGAGTTAGAGGGAAGAGATTTATACATTAGAGAAGGTTGTGTGGGATGTCACTCTCAAATGGTAAGACCTTTTAGAAGTGAGGTTGAACGCTACGGAGAATATTCCAAAGCAGGTGAGTTTGTCTATGATCACCCCTTTTTATGGGGTTCTAAACGAACAGGTCCAGATTTGCACAGAATCGGAGGAAAGTATTCTGATAACTGGCACTTAAACCATATGTACGATCCGCAAAGTACTTCTTCGGGTTCTATCATGCCAGGTTATAAATGGCTTATCCGAAACAAGTTGGATAAAAGTGATACTGAAGCTAAAATGAAAACCATGGTAAGCCTAGGAGTACCATATACAAAAGAGGAAATTACCAATGCGCAAGCCCATATGACAGCGCAAGGAACTCAAATTGAGCAAAACTTGTATGCAGATCCAGATTTTGTAAAAAGTTACGAATCTGATAAGAAGTACGCTCAAGACAATGGCTTGCCATTTGTAGAGATGAGAGATCGTGAGATCGTAGCCTTAATCGCCTATTTACAGCGTTTAGGAACCGATATCAAAGTAAAAGATGTAGAAGCTTTATTAATTAATAAACAATAAGAAATCATGTTGAAATTTGTAAAAAACCACATGGAAAGTATTACAGGAATAGAGATATATCCTCTGATTTCCTTACTGATCTTTTTTACTTTTTTTGTAGTCCTATTTTACTGGGTCTTTACTGCAAAGAAAGAATACATTAATGAAGTGAGTAAAATACCTTTAGATCAATAAAAATATAGCAAGATGAAAAAATATAGTTTAGCAATTGTATTGGTACTCTTTGTCTTTTGTATCCCTTTTGTATTTACAGAAATTGCAAGTAGTTATAAAGAGCCCTTTAATATTTTAGAAAATCCTTTGCCATCATTGGTACTTACGGTTTTCTTTATGGTACTGATTACTTTGGCGGGGACCCTTATCATGGCCTTAAATAAAGTTCAGCAATTAGAAAATGAGAAGGCTGGAATTAGTCCAGAAACTGCACAATCTAGTTTTGTGACATGGTGGAATCAATTGATGCAACGTTGGACCAAAGCCAAGTCTATCGAGCAAGAATCAGAGATTATTCTTGATCATAATTATGATGGAATTCAAGAGTTAGACAATACCTTACCACCATGGTGGGTGTATATGTTTTATGCCACTATTATTTTTGCAGCAGTGTATCTGATTCGTTTCGAAGTACTAGATGGAGATACTCCAGAAATGGAATACAACAAAGCCGTAGCAGAAGCAAAGGCATCTCTAGAGAAATATAAAGAAACGGCTACAGATCTTATCGATGCATCTACGGTAACCCTATTAACAGATGCCAAAGATTTAAGCAGAGGTAAGGCAGTATTTAACCTGAACTGTGCTGCGTGTCATTTGGCAGATGGAGGAGGTTCTATAGGTCCTAACCTTACTGATGAATACTGGATTTTAGGGGGCGGTATTAAAAATGTATATACCACAATTTCTGAGGGAGGAAGAGATGGAAAAGGAATGGTTTCATGGAAAAAAACCTTAAAACCACAAGACATGGCCAAAGTGGCTAGTTATGTGTTGTCTTTACAAGGAACAACTCCGGCAGCTGGTAAAAAGGCTGAGGGTGAGTTGTGGGTAGAATAATAATAATTAATAGTTTGAATAGTTGATAATGGAAACACCCAAGAATGAGAATTTTAGAGATAGTATTGGTACTATTAATAAAGAAGGCAAACGTTCTTGGGTATATCCTAAGAAGCCCAGTGGTCGATATTATAAATATAGATCTTGGGTAAGTTACTTTTTATTAGCTTTCTTAGTATCGGCTCCCTTTTTAAAGGTCAATGGCAACCAGTTTTTACTTTTTAATGTATTAGATCGGAAGTTCAATATTTTTGGTTTTCCTTTTTGGCCACAAGATTTTTATTTGTTTGTGGTTTCCATGATTATTGGGGTCGTTTTTGTCATCTTATTTACTGTTGTTTTTGGTCGTATTTTCTGTGGATGGATTTGTCCACAAACCATTTTCTTGGAGATGGTATTCAGAAAAGTTGAATATTGGATAGAAGGTGATAGAGGAAAACAAATGCGCTTACAAAAGCAAGAATGGAATGCAGAAAAGATTAGAAAGCGTCTTTTAAAATGGTTTTTGTTTTTTGTCATATCCTTTTTAATAGCCAATGTGTTTTTGGCCTATCTAATCGGAGGTGATGTTGTTATATCTTATGTTACTGGTGATCCATTTGAGAATACAAGTACCTTAATTTCTCTGTTAATTTTTACCAGTGTCTTCTATTTTATTTTCGCTTGGTTTCGAGAACAAGTATGCATCATTGCTTGTCCTTATGGACGTTTGCAAGGTGTACTTCTCGATAATAAAACCATCAATGTTGCCTATGACTATGTACGTGGTGAAAAAACAGAAGGTAGAGCAAAGTTTAAGAAAAATGAAGATAGAGCGGCCACTGGAAAAGGAGATTGTATTGATTGCATGCAATGTGTGCATGTGTGCCCAACAGGGATCGATATTCGAAATGGTACGCAATTAGAATGTGTAAACTGCACCGCTTGTATAGATGAATGTGATCATATGATGGAGCAGGTTGGACTGCCAAAAGGCTTGATCCGTTATGCAAGTGAAGAAAATATTGCTAAAAAGGCAGCCTTTACGTTTACACCAAGAATGAAGGGCTATACAGCTGTTTTGGTCATTCTTATTGGGTTTTTAGTCGGAATGTTGTTCTTGAGAAATGATGTAGAAGCCACAATCTTAAGATTGCCAGGTCAATTGTATCAACACAAAGAAAACAATATCATTAGCAATGTATATACCTATAAGGTGATCAATAAAACCACAAGAGATATAGAACATGTTAGCTATAAGTTATTATCACATAAAGGGACAATTAATGTGGTAACCAATACGGAGTTTACGGTTCCAAAACAGGGATCTGCAGAGGGTACCTTGTTTATTGAGATAAATGCCGCTGCATTGGACACTGATAAAATAAAACTAAAAATAGGTGTTTTTAGCAATGGAGAATTGATAGAAACCGCAAGCACAAACTTTTTGGGACCACGAAGTTATAAATAAAGTGATTATGAAGATTAAAATGAATTGGGGTTTTGGAATTATAGTGGCCTTTGTCTTATTTATAGGTTTTATTATGTATTTCGTAATTAATATGGGAACCAATAAAAAGTTTCAATATGACTTGGTTTCTAAAGATTATTATAAGAATGAATTAAAGTTTCAAAATCAGATTGACGCCGATAAAAATGCTCAAAACCTGAAAAGAGACTTGCAAGTAATTAAAACAAAAGAAGGTCTAAAAATTGTATTTCCAACCGAGTTAGATCCAAAAGAGATTAAAGGAAAAGTGTTCCTATACAGACCATCTAATAAACAATTGGATTTTAAAACTTCTATTGTTGTTTCAGATTCATCTTATTTGCTCATGCCTGACAAACGTTTATTGGATGGTCGATGGAACATTACTTTAGAATGGTCTTACAAAGACCAAAATTATTTTTACAAGAAAGAAATTTTTTATTAGATGCTTTTTTCAGCCATCATATTTGGTCTTTTAGGCAGTTTTCATTGTATCGGAATGTGTGGCCCGATTGCCTTTATGCTTCCAGTTGACAGAGCGAATAAAACCAAAAGATTTTTCCAAGTAGCCATGTATCATTTGGGAAGACTCATCACTTATGCACTATTGGGCTTGCTTTTTGGCTTGTTAGGAAAGAGCTTTTACTTGTTTGGTTTCCAGCAGCAATTGTCTATAATTATTGGAGTATTGATGTTGCTAATTTTGTTCCTGCCAAAGAAAACCCTTCATAAATACAGTCTTAGCAAACCTTTTTACAAGGCCTTTTCTGGTGTTAAAAACGCTTTGGGAAAGGAACTTAAGAAGAAACGTATAGATACTTTCTTTACCATCGGATTTTTAAATGGCTTTTTACCTTGCGGTTTGGTGTATATGGCCATTTTTGCATCCATTGCAACCGGAAGTGCTGTACAAGGAAGTTTATATATGTTTTTGTTTGGACTAGGAACAGTTCCTTTGATGACTGCCTTTGTGTATTTAGGCAATTTTACAACGGGTTTGCTTAGAAAAAGAATCCAACAATTTATCCCAATTGCGGTCGCAATTATTGCAGTATTATTTATTTTGAGAGGTTTGGGCTTAGGCATTCCTTATGTTTCCCCAAAGCTTATGCAGCCTATGGTAGACAACAACCTAACTTGTCTTTTATAAACTCGTTTTAGCTTGTTTAGAAAGTATAAGTTTCTATTTTTTTTCTGAGATATTGACTATTTCTAAGATTCTTGTTTTTTTGCTTTATATCCCCAATACGTCGCGAGGGCCATTCCAGAGAACACATCCCAAATACCCCAAAAAGCAGCTAATAAAGCCATGCCGCCCAAACCTTCGAAAAAACCAAAGATTAATAAGAGGCCAAGGCCTCCATTTTGAATACCAGTTTCCATAGAAATAGTTTTCATATCTCTTTTATCAAGTCCAAAGCTTTTTGCGGTATAATATCCAATAACAAAAGCCATGATGTTGTGAAAAATTACTAAGAAAACTACCAAATGAATGTAATTAGCAAACACATCTAAATTTTGTGAAAAGGCAATGAAAATAAGGGCAATAAAAACCAGCATAGAAAGTGGCTTTAGAATTTTTTCTATTCTGTATGCCATATCAGAGTGATAGTGTTTTACCAACATTCCACAAACCAATGGGATTCCAAGGATCAAAGAAACTAGCTTAAATAAGTCATATGGATTTAATTCTACGGTTTTTAAAATGGTCGCAGTTGGCTCATACAGACTCCCCCATAATTCTAAATTTAAAGGAGTCATTAATATGCAAATTAAGGTTGCAAATGCCGTTAGACTCACAGATAGGGCCGCGTTACCACCAGCCATTTTACTGTAAAAATTAGAAACGTTTCCTCCTGGACATGCTGCTATCATCATCATGCCTAATGCAAAACTTGGATGTGGTTTAATAATTAAAATGGCTAAAAAAGTTGCGGCTGGCAATAGGATAAATTGCGATAAAACGCCAACAAAAACTATTTTAGGATTTTTAAAGAGTCGCTTAAAATCATCAATAGAAATTCCAAGAGCAACACCAAACATAATAATACCAATGGCTATGTTTAACACCCAAAGACCACTGGCATCAAAGTTTATTTTAATATCGTCTATATTGGTAATTTGATTAATTTTTAAAAGCATAAATAATAAGATTTGCGCCCATTTTTAGTGCTTTTTCTCTCACTTCTGCAGGGTCATTATGTACAACTTCATTTTCCCAACCATCGCTTAAATCTGATTCATAATCATAAAAACAGATCAATCGACCCTCATAGAACAAACCAAATCCTTGAGGTGCTTTGTTATCGTGCTCATGAATTTTAGGCAAACCATTCGGGAAGGAAAAATTTTGATTATAAATTGGATGATTTTTTGGAATTTCTTTTAACTCCAAATTTGGAAATACTTTTTTTAATTCTCTTCTGATGTACGCATCCAAACCATAATTGTCTGAAATATGGAGAAATCCACCAGAAATTAAATACTCTCGAAGGTTTTTAGCTTCTTCTTCAGAAAAAAAGACATTGCCATGTCCTGTCATAAATACTATCGGGTAATTAAAGAGGTCTTCGCTGCTTACCGCAACAGATTTTGGGTTTCTATCTATTTTGGTATGGCAGTTTGCGTTGGTAAAATCAATTAAGTTTGGAAGGGCTGTTGCGTTTGCATACCAATCACCGCCTCCATTGTATTTTAAAACAGCGAGTTCTTGTGCAGTTACTTGAGTAAAAAAGGATAAAAACAATAAGAAAAACAAGTACCTCATGAACCGTTACTGGATGATTTCAAAGCAAGATACTAAATAATTTTGGATGCTAATTGGTTTAATAGCGCAACCGTGTGAGTAGCAACAATACCAGCAGTTTCCGTCCTTAAACGGCTCTCACCTAAACTGACTGGAACAAAGCCTCTGTTCAATGCTTTTTCTATTTCTTTTGGAGAAAAATCACCTTCTGGGCCAATCATGATAAGTACTCTTTGTTTGGGCTTAACCTCGTGCACTAAAGATTTTTTGTTGGTTTCCTCACAATGTGCAATAAACAAGTCCGAATCAAAATCTTGCACTATAAAATCAGAGAATTTTATAGGTTCATTTAGTTGAGGTAAGACAAATTTTAAGGACTGTTTCATGGCAGACTGTAAAATTTTTTCTTGACGCTCAATTTTTAAAACGACCCGTTCAGAATTGCTGCAAATGATGGGTGTAATTTCGTCAACACCAATTTCTGTCGCTTTCTCTAAAAACCATTCCAATCGATCATTGTTTTTGGTGGGTGCAATGGCAATGTGCAAATAATAATCCCAATGTTTTGGTTTTTTAAGTGTTTTTTTGACGCTTACCAAGCATTTTTTATCATTGGCAACCACAATCTCAACCTCAAACAAGAAGCCCTTTCCATTGGTGATATGCAAAAGATCGCCTTCTTTTTTTCGCAAAACCTTTACGATATGCCTGCTCTCATTCTTATCAAAGTGAAAGTTTGTGGTCTCTTCTGTAATGTCAGGGTTATAAAATAATTGCATTAGAGTTTTTTTCTATAGGTTCTTCGTCTTTTGTGCGTAATTGGGTTAAAAGTTTTCCAAATTTGATGAATGGCTTTGTTTTCTTCCAATTCTGGTGTTCGAATACAATTTTCAATGCCCTTTTTTGCAAAGGTTTTGATAAACTGATCAAAAATTACTGCGGTAATTCCTTTATTTTGATATTTTGGATGTACACCGATTAAATAAAAGGTAACATCTTTCGAATGCTTTTTTGCCTTTAATAAATGGAAAATTCCAAAGGGGAATAACTTTCCTTTTGCTTTTTGTAATGCCATAGAAAATGAAGGCATTACAATACCAAAGGCAACCATTTTGCCCTGCTCATCGACCACAAATTTAATGTACTCGGGGTTGATAAAACTGATATATTTTTGCTTAAAATAGTCTTGTTGTTTTTTAGAAATGGGTACAAAGGTGGCTAAGGAGCTATATGCGGCATTGAATAAATCAAACATTTCATCTACCAAAGGCATCAGTTCTTTGGTTTTTGTAAAATCTAACGCCTTTAAATTATAACGCCTCTGAATAAGACTGCTAACTTTTGCATAATAGGGACCATCTACATTGGCGAAGGCAAATTTATTTTCTAAATATTCTTTTTCTTTTACAAAGCCTAATTTTTCTAAATGTGTTTTATAATAGGCATGGTTATACCAGGTAATCATTGTTCCTAAATGGTCAAAACCCTCTGTAAGAACCCCGGTTTTATCTAAATTGTTAAAGCCAATAGGACCTTCCATATAGGATAGTTGGTGTTCCTTACCAATTTTTTCTACGGTATTTAACAAAGCTTTTGAGACTTCGATATCATCTATAAAATCAAACCATCCAAAGCGCATTTTTTTTATGTTTTGGTGGTTTACTTCGGTCCAATTGACAATGGCACAAACCCTTCCAACTATGACATTATTCTCAATTGCAACAAAAAAACGAGCTTCTGCTTCGTCAAAAACAGGATTCTTAGTTTTGTCAAAAGAAGCAACTTCATCTTTTACAATTGGTGGCACCCAATAAGGGTTGTCTTTGTATAAGGAGAATGGAAATCGGACAAATTGTTCCATTTCCTTTTTCGTATGCATTTCTTTAATCGTAACCATCTAACAAATGTAGCACATTTAAGAATTTTATAGATTTCTATCACAAAATCTTTTTTTTGTGAAATCTTAAGGCTTTAGTTGATTTCAAATTCTTATTTTTGAAAGAATTTTTTGAGAGAACTTATGCAAGAAGCAGGACCGTTAAACTTTTTGAGAACCATTTTAATTATTCTGGTAATTTATTATATCATTAAATTTTTGGCAAAATACATTGCACCAGTATTGTTGAAAAGGTATATCAATAAAATGCAAGAAAGAGCTCAGCAATACCAAGGTGGTCAGTCAGCTGAACCTGATGTGAAAGAGGGCGAGACAATTATTGATAAAACACCACGAAAAACAAATCAAAGCAGTAAAAATGTGGGTGAATATGTAGATTACGAAGAAATTGATTGATATGAATTTTAAAAAACTAATTCCGTTTTTAATTGCTGTCGCTATTTTTATAGGAGCTTCAGTTGTGTATTTTAATCCGATACTGAAAGGACAGCAAATCAAGCAAAGTGATATTACTCAGTTTAAAGGACTGTCTAAAGAGATCGCTGATTATAGAGCAGAGAAGGGCGAAGAGCCCTACTGGACTGGTGCTGCCTTTAGCGGTATGCCGGCTTATCAATTAAGTGCTTATTACCCTAATGATTTTGTTAAAGGCCTGGATAGTGCATTGCGCTTTTTACCAAGACCCGCAGATTATTTATTTTTATACTTTTTAAGTTTTTTTATTCTATTATTAGCTTTAAAAACTGATTGGAAATTGGCCATATTGGGAGCTCTTTCTTTTGGTTTTTCCACCTATCTCATCATTATTTTTGGAGCTGGTCATAATGCCAAAGCACATGCAATTGCCTATATGCCTTTAGTCCTTGCAGGGGTAGTTTTGGTTTTTCAAAAAAGGTATTTACTCGGTTTTGTTTTGACTTCCATTGCAATGGCCTTAGAGATTAATTCTAACCATCCTCAAATGACTTATTATTTGCTATTTGTCATTTTAATTTTAGGTATTGTTTGGTTAATTGCCGCTATTCAAGAAAAGCAATTAAAGACTTTTTTCAAACAAGTAGCGGTTCTAATGGTTGCATTTTTGCTTGGAATAGGCGTGAATGCCACACGTTTGATGGCTATGAAAGAATATGCCGATCAAAGCACAAGAAGCGCCACAGAACTCACCTTAAAACCCGATGGAACAAAAAAAATAGCTACTACTGGTTTGTCAAGAGAATATATTACAGAGTATAGTTATGGAATCGCAGAAACCTTTAATTTGGCAATTCCTCGCTTTATGGGTGGAGGAACTACCGAAGATTTAGGAACGGATTCTAATTTTTATAAAACCTTGTCAGGGGTGGCTGGAATAGGCTCTGCAAGAGCTAAACAATTTTCTTCTGATGCTCTTACCTATTGGGGTTCTCAAACCATTATAGAGGCTCCTGCTTATATAGGAGCGGTATTGTTTTTCTTATTTTTTCTTGGCGTATTTTTAATTCGAGGAAAGTTAAAGCAATGGTTAGTAGCAGCCACTATTTTTTCGATCGTATTAAGCTGGGGTAAGAACTTCGAATTGATTACCAATTTCTTTATCGATTATGTGCCTTTATATAACAAATTTAGAGCAGTTTCTTCCATTCAGGTAATTGCTGAAATCTGTGTGCCAATATTAGCAATTTTGGCCTTAAAAGCTGTTTTTTCGAATGGGATTTCTGTGGAGGAAAAGAAGAAGGCACTTAAAAAGTCCTTTTATGTGATGGGTGGGCTGAGTTTATTTTTTGTTTTATTCGGAGGTAGTTTGTTTGATTTTGAAGGTTTTAGAGACGGTAATTATTCGGAGATCATGGGCCTTAAGGATGCCATTATTGCAGATAGAAAGAGTATGATGTTTCAAGATAGTTTGCGATCCTTTGTCTTGATATCCGTTGCTTTTGTATTGCTATGGTACTTTCTGAAAAATAAATTGAACCAGAATAAAGTACTCATTGCTTTTGGTCTTCTAATTTTGTTTGATTTAGTATCTGTAGATGCAAAGTATGTTAACAAGAATTCTTTTACCTCGGCAAGGAATGTCGATAAACCTTTTCAACTTCAAGAGTTCGACAAGGAAATTTTAAAAGACAAAGGACATTATAGAGTGGGAAATTTTGCAGACAGTCCTTTGCAGGATGGAAGAACTTCTTACTTTCATCAATCCATAGGAGGATACCATGCAGCTAAAATGCGGCGATATCAAGAACTTTTCGATTATCAAATAGCAAAAGCCAACATGGAAGTTGTGAATATGCTAAACACAAAATATTTTTTACAAAAAAATCAACAGGGTGCAATTGGGGTTAAACAAAATCCTGATGCAAATGGGAATGTTTGGTTTATTAATCATTTAGCTGTGGTGAATTCTGCTCAGGAAGAAATGAATTCCTTGGATAGTTTGAATACAAAAGTTGCTGCAGTGATTCGAGCAGAAGATTTTAAGAGTTTTTCTGATCAATTTATTCAGAATCAACAGATAGACACACTTGCGAGTATTCAATTGACCAAATATGATGTTACCAACTTAAACTACACCTATGAATCATCTGAGCCTCGCTTTGCCGTGTTTTCAGAGATTTATTATAGTCCAGGATGGAATGCGTATATCGATGGAAAACAAGCTCCTCACTATAGAGTAAACTATGTTTTAAGAGGAATGATGCTGCCAGCAGGTAATCATGAAATTACTTTTAAATTCGAACCTACAGTTATTACTAAAGGGAATACCATAACACTTAGTTCTTATTTTTTAATTTTCATCATACCTTTAGGATGGTATTTTTACGATCGTAAAAAGAAAAAATAAGTGCTATATGAATATTGGAATGCTTTTAAATGGAAGTTACCCTTCTGATATTCGGGTTCGAAAAGAAGCAGAGACCTTAGCCGATATCCATTCGGTATTTGTTTTGTGCACAAAAAAGCCCACTGAGAAGCCCTTTGAAATTGTCAATGGAGTACATGTAATAAGAGCTATCTCTTATAAAAGTTTGGCTCATGAAGGAATTATAGATGTGCTTGCTTCCATCAATTTTGTGCATCCCTATTTTAAAAAAGCACTTCCTCAATTTATCGAGGAAAACTCGATTGAAGTATTGCATGTTCATGATTTGCCTTTGGCAAAAACAGCGAAGTTAGCCGCAAAAAAGTATGTGTTAGGAACCGTTCTTGATTTGCATGAAAATTACCCAGCAGCTTTGCTAACTTGGTTTTCTTGGCGGACCAATCCAATCATTCGCCTTAAAAACAAATTGTTTTTCGGCTATGAAAAATGGCGTGCCTATGAGGCTAAAATTGTTAAACAGTTTGATTATGTTATTGCCGTGGTAAGTGAAATGAAAGATCGATTAATCGAGCAACATCAGCTTTCACCTGAAAAAATTGTTATTGTAGCCAATGCAGAGAAAAAGGAGTTTGCCAAAAATTTTGAGCAAGAGGCGCCCAATTATTTTTTGCAATACCCAGATAAATTTATTATCTCTTATGTTGGAGGTTTTGGTCCTCATAGAGGATTACACACGGCTATACAAGGCATGAAAATTATTAAAGAACAACTGCCAAATGCGTTGCTAGTATTAGTAGGGCCTGCCAATAAGGACGTCACAAATCACTTGCAACAATTGATCGTAAAAAATCAGGTGGAAAACGCTGTTATTATTAAAGGTTCAGTCCCTTTTAATGAGGTAATTAATATTATGAAAAGTTCTCAATTAAACATCATACCTCATACCTCTAATGAACACACAGAAAGTGCAGTTCCTCATAAGTTTTTTCAAATCTTACTATCAGGGAAGCCTTTATTGGTTTCAGATTGTAAGCCTATGAAGCGCTTGGTAATAGACCATCAAATAGGAAGCTATTTTGAAGCAGAAAGCCCTGAAAGCTTTGCAGAGGCTGTTATTGACATTGCAACCAACTACAATGTGGCAATGAAGAAGGCAGCTAACGGAACAAAACATTCTTTAGAAGGCAATTTAAATTGGGAGCATTTATCAGCGAATTTGGTGCATCTTTACGATAATTTTAAAAAGTGAAAGTACTTATAATTACATATTATTGGCCACCAGCGGGAGGACCCGGCGTGCAACGCTGGTTAAAATTCGTAAAATATTTGCGTGACTATGATATTGAGCCCGTTGTCTATACTGTAGCCAATCCTCAATATCCAATTGTAGATCATACCCTAGAAAAAGATCTACCAAATAATTTAGAAGTGTTGCGTTTTCCTATTTGGGAACCCAATAATTTGTTTGCTTTTTTTAAAAAACCGAGAGCAAATCAAAGTGCTGGTTTTTTAAACCCAAATCCAGGTTTTTTTGGAAAAATAGCTCAGTATATTAGAGCTAATTTTTTTATTCCAGATGCTCGTAAATATTGGATACAACCCTCTGTGCGGTTTTTAAAAACCCATTTGAAAGAAGATCAGATAGATCTAATTATAAGTACAGGGCCACCTCATAGTGTTCATCTTATAGGCTTGGCTTTAAAAAGAGATCTACAGCTACCCTGGATAGCAGATTTTAGAGATCCTTGGACTGGCATTGATTATTTTGATCAATTACCGCTCACCGCCAGTTCATTGGCAAAACATCATATGTTAGAAAAAGAAGTTTTGGACGAAACTGATGCGGTCTTGGTCGTGGGGAATACAATGAAGGAAAATTTCGAGGCTCTTTCTAAGAATGTCCACGTGCTCAGCAATGGTTATGATACAGAGGCTATAGACGCAAATACAAGCCCAGCTCATTTAGATACAACATTTTCTATTACCCATGTTGGTGCGATGAATTCTGATAGAAACCCAAACATTTTATGGCAAGTTTTAGCGGATCTTTGCCTTGAAAATTCTGATTTTGAAAAAGATTTTGAGCTTAAATTAATAGGCCATATCGCTCCACAAGTTCAGGAAAGTATTTCAAAATCAGGACTACAAAATGTGCGTTATCTGGGCTATCTTAATCATCAAGATATTCATAGGTATCAAGAAACGTCTCAAGTATTGCTGTTGTCAGTGAATCAGGTTTCCAGTGCAAAAGGGATTGTAACAGGGAAAGTTTTTGAATATTTAAAAGCTAGAAGGCCTATCCTAGCCATCGGACCCGTAGACGGAGATTTGGCGGCTATTTTAAAAGAGACCAAGGCAGGTGAGATCGTCGATTTTACCGATGCTAAAAAACTAAAAGAAATACTCTTAAATTTATATCGTAATTTTAAAGAAGGAAAAGTGTCTCTTGAGTCGACTCATATTGAACAATATCATAGAAAACACCTAACAGAAGAGCTGTCCAAAATTATTAAAAAGACCATAGATACTTATCATTCATGAAAAAAATAGTAACCATTTTAGGGGCCAGACCTCAGTTTGTGAAGGCAGCTGTTCTTAGTAGAGTGATCAAAGAACAGGGGCAGATAGAAGAGGTTATTGTGCATACTGGGCAACATTTTGATGCCAATATGAGTGCTGTTTTTTTTGATGAAATGAACATTCCACAGCCGACCTATAATTTGCAAATCCATAGCTTGTCTCATGGTGCAATGACCGGTCAGATGTTAGAGAAAATAGAGGAGATACTAGTGTTAGAAAAGCCCGATGCCGTTTTGGTATATGGGGATACCAATTCTACTTTAGCAGGGGCCTTGGCAGCCAAAAAACTCCATATAAAAGTGGTACATATCGAGGCAGGTTTGCGTTCTTTTAATATGAATATGCCCGAAGAAATTAACCGAATTTTAACCGATCGAATTTCCGACCTTTTGTGTTGTCCAACCCAAATCGCCATGGAAAATTTAGAGAAAGAAGGTTTTCTTAGCTTGCCAATACAACTTGTAAATACAGGTGATATTATGAAAGATGCCGTGGCTTATTATTCAGCATTTTCATCATCTAAATCGAATATTGTTGATCGATTACATTTAAAGCCGAACAGTTTTGTGTTAGCCACACTTCACAGACAAGAAAATACAGATGATCTTGAAAAATTAGAACAAATTATTACAGGTTTAGAAGAAATTCACAAATCAAATGAGGTGGTTCTACCCCTGCATCCGAGAACGAAGAAAATTATGGAGCAGCATCATATTCATCCAAAAGTTACTTGTATAGATCCCCTTGGCTATTTTGATATGTTAGAATTATTGAAGCATTGTTTGCTGGTGGTTACAGATAGTGGTGGCTTGCAAAAGGAGGCTTTTTTTAACCACAAGAATTGTATTATTATCAGAGAAGAAACCGAATGGTTAGAGTTGGTTAATCATGGTTTTGCCGACATTGTTGGAACAGATCCTAAAAAAATGCAAATTTCTTATCGCAATTTTCAACTTTCAAAATCAGATTTTTCTGTACCTTTATATGGAGATCAGGTGGGGGAGAAGATCCATGAAGCCATCATAAATTTAATGAACCACTAAGTTGGGAATTGTACTAAAACAATCGTTTAAAAACACGGTCATTACCTTTGCTGCATTTGGTATTGGTGGCGTAAATGCCTTATTTTTATACACCAATTTTTTATCAGATGAGTACTATGGTTTGGTTACTTATTTATTGTCTACAGCCAACCTTTTAATGCCTTTAACAGCCTTCGGGGTTCAATATGCCATCGTAAAGTTTTATTCATCCTATACAGACAAGATACAAAGAGATCGTTTTCTAAGTTTTTCCTTGCTTTTACCTTTTTTTATTGCGCTTCCCTTTGGATTTATTGGGGTTTGGCTTTATGAACAAATTGGCGCTTATTTAAGTGAGGAAAACCCAATTATAAAAGACTACACCTTCATCATTTATTTGGTTGCTATTACAACTGCCTATTTTGAAATATTTTATGCATGGGCTAGAGTACAATTAAAATCTGTCTTTGGTAATTTAATGCGAGAAATGTTTACGAGAATTGTTGTTAGCATTTTACTGGTTCTGGTTGCATTGAAAGTGATAGATCAGGTAGCATTTATTTACTTTTTAACCGCATCGTATTTTTTAAGAACGATTATTATGATGGTCTATGCATTGGTATTATACCTTCCGAAGTTTAGTTTTTCATTACCAAACAATTACAAAGAAGTCTTAAAATATTCAGCCTACATTATTTTAGCAGGATCAGCAGGTGCCATTTTGTTAGATATAGACAAATTTATGATTCCTCAAAAAGAAGCCCTTCAGCTTGCTGCCTTTTATGCTGTTGGGGTTTATATAGCCTCGGTTATTGAAGCTCCTGGAAGAGCAATGGCTCAAATCGTTCAGCCTCTCACATCGAAAGCCTTGAATGAAAATGATTTCCCAACAGTTTCTAGATTGTATAAAAGCACGTCTATTAATTTGTTGCTAATTTGTGGTTTATTCTTTTTGTTAATCAACTTAAATGTAAGCCAATTATACTTGCTTATTAAACCAGAATATGCAAAAGGAGTTTCTGTAGTCTTGATGATTTCCATTGCTAAATTATATACCATGGCCCTAGGAAATAACGGTGCTATTATCTCAAACTCCAAACATTATAAAATCTTATTACCCTATTCGTTGGCCATGGCTATTAGTGTGGTGTTGCTCAACTACTGGCTCATAGATCTACTTGGGATGAACGGAGCTGCCTTGTCAACCTTAATTGTGATTTTGTTTTTTAATAGCCTAAAATTGTGGTATGTAAAGAAGACCTTTGGATTGAATCCATTTACAAGGCAAACAGTCTACTTACTCTTTATTATTATTGTAATCTATGGACTTTTTTCTTTTTGGGATTTTCCCTTTCATCCGATACTCAACATTTTATTAAAGAGCAGCATAATTGTGTTCCTATACTTTTTTGTGGTTAAAAAAGGAGCTATCTCGGCAGATATTAATGCCTTATTTACAAAATATCTATAGCAAACAATCAAGGCTATCGGCCAAGATGTGGAGCAGTAAACCCAGAGCAATAATTCTTGTTTTTTTATAAAACAGACCTAAAAAATAACAGACAATAGCAATAGTTGAATGCAGTGGATGGAAATTGATACTACACCTATTTTCTTGAAAGATAGGGGTTGCTAAAAGATGGTCTAGGTCAATTAACATGGTCGCTATAAAAATTAAATATACCTTTTTCCAATGCTCCTTAAAGAATATGTATGCTATAATAGCCGGAATGATAAAGTGAAAACCGTAATGAATACTAAATTTTAGTGTCATAGAGCTCTAAAAATTAAAAGACCAACAGGGATGTTGGTCTTTTTTATGAAAAAAATAAAAATAGAATTCATTGGGGAACTAATATAACAAATCTAGTAGAAATTGCTTAATATTTTCTTAACATAGGTTTATAAAACCTACTTAGAATAGAGTTCTTTTCGAATTCTACTTAACTGAACTGGGGTAATGTTTAAATAAGCAGCTATATGATATTGCTGAATTAAGTTATCGATGTTAGGAATATCATTTTTTAATTTGATATATCTTTCAGTAGCATTCAAAACAGATAAGTGGTAAATTCTCTTATCGACTCTTAGGTAGATGTTTTCAAGTAATTTATAATATAGTATTGCCATATCATGGTGTTTTTTAGTCAGTTTTATAAATTCATGATAATCACCTGCTAATAATTCACAATCGGTTAAACAGTCATATATTTCAGGGGATGGTCTTTTTGTGATTAAAGATTTTAGGGAACCTGTTGTTGTAAATGGGACATATAAGGTTCTCATATGTTCTCGCCCATTATCATCTCTTGTAAAACTGCGTATTACACCAGAAGTTAAAATATAAAAATTCGTTTCAACTTCTCTTAAATGTACTAGAACACCTCCCTTTTCGCATGTTTCCGTATGCAAAAGTTGTCGAAACAAGCTTCTTGATTTTTCGGATAGTTGAGGATTCAAATAGTCAATAAACGTTGAAACTAAATCCATACAAGTAATTTTGATTTAAACCAAATTTACTCTTTTTTTTCTAAATAAGTGATGGCATTTGGTCCTTCCATAAAAAGTAGATCTAAAATAGAGAGGTCTGGGATAAAGCCATATTTGTCGTCAAACATTTGTATATAAGGAGCCTGTTGAAGTGTTTGGGGTTGTTTGGCATTAGCAAATGCTCTGAAATCATTTTCGGTTTCGGTCTGATAATCCGTTGTTTTAGAAAATTTACCAGACAATTGAAGTGCCTCCATGATTAGTGTAAAACTATCAATATTGACATCCACTAAGAAGTTATAGTTTTTTGTAAAAATAGGCAAGAGGTCATCGATATAGTATTCGTAAAAAGGAGAATTCCTATAGGCAGCTTCTAAAGATTTTAAATGCTGACTTTGCCAATGACTGTTGTTTTCCACCAAACAGTCTTTTGTTTTTTTTCGTCCTTCTGAATTGGGATGTTTTACAGGAATGTTTAATAACTGTTTCCCATTGGCTGCATAAATATAACAACGGTTTCTGTAGGTTTGTTTTTGAAAGTTATCTTCAACTTCAAACACAATATTTTCAGCATTCACCAACACCTTATATTGAGAAATGGGTGAAAAATACGTTGGAATAAATAAAGACATGCTAAAAGTTTAGGATGCTTTTTTAGTGCGCTTTTTACGATAATAGCTAAACCCAAAATAACCTACCAAAGCGATTAGGAAATAATTAAAATAGGAGACAGGATCTCCACTTCCTCCCACGGTGGTGAACATTCTATCCCAACGGATTGATTTTAGCTTAGAGACAAAGTCTGGGGCGTTTGGATCCCAACTTAACCATATGAAAACGGGTTTTCCAACGACATGATCAAATGGAACATAGCCCCAAAAACGAGCATCCAATGAGTTTTGTCGATTGTCTCCCATCATCCAGTAATAATCTTGTTGAAAGGTATAAGAGGTGGCTTTTTTACCGTTGATATAGTAATTTTCTCCTACTATTGATAAATTATTATGCTCATAGCGCTCAATAATTTCTTTATAAAAAGGTATGCTTTGCGCATTTAAGTTCACAGTTACGTCTTTTTTAGGAATGTAAATAGGTCCATAATTGTCTTGATTCCATTTGTACTGCGGATCATGAGGAAAAATATCTTCATTGTAAATGCCATTTGGCTCTATTATCTTTTCGATGCTTTTTACGATTGGGTTCTTTGCAACTAATGCTGCTTCTTGGTCTGTTAAATTTAATAGATACTTTCCGTTTTGAATAGTTCCTTCTCTTAAATTATAGCGCTTTAAAGCACCAACTCCAAAAGACTTCCCTTCTGTATCTACGTTAAAAAAGTACTGTGTTTTTGCACGATTCGGCAGTTCTGTTCTTTTGCCATTAATAAACACATAGCCATCTCGAACCTCTAAAGTGTCTCCGGGAATACCCACACTGCGCTTCACATAATTGGTTCTTTTATCTATAGGCTTGTAAGTAAACTGCTTCGAGCGGTCATTGTACATGGAGCTTGTCGTATCATTTGGCCAGCTAAAAACCACAATATCATTTCGCTTAATTTTTTGCAGGCCTGGCAAACGCAAATAGGGTAGGGTTAATTTATTTAGCCAAGAACCCTCATCGTTTGAATCAGAAACATAAGATTTTCCAAGGACAGGAAGTGTATCATGAACCATAGGTGCAGAAATAACACTCATAGGAACTCGAGCACCATAATGAAACTTGCTTACAAAAAGAAAATCACCAACATACAAGGTTTTTTCTAGTGAAGAAGTGGGTATGGTATAAGGTTGCATAAAATAGGTATGCACCAAGGTTGCAGCAATTATGGCGAAGGCAATAGAGCTTACCCATTCACCAAGGGCTGTTTTTGGCTGTAAACTTCTATTTTCTAAATAGTTTAGGTCAGTTGCATAATTTAAATAGAACAAATAAAATCCTAAAGAAATAACCGCTAGATACGTGTCGTGGCTTTTATTATGACCAAAACTTCTACAGGTTTCGATCCAAACAATCGGAAACATGAGCAAATTAATTATAGGGATGAATAACAAAATCACCCACCATTTAGGTCGATTTATAATTTGCATTAAAACAATAGCGTTGTACACAGGTACTGCTGCTTCCCATGCCTTTCTACCTGCCTTGATATAGATTTTCCAAGTAGCCAAAAAATGAATCAATTGGATTGCTATAAAAAGGATAAACCACTCTGTAAAAGTCATATTTGTATATTTTGTTTTCTTCGCAATGAAGAATGTTCTTGTCTTGCTATTAGTAAGGCTTTTAAAAAAAGCGTTACAGTTATTAACCTAAGTTTAACACATCTTTCATGGTGTAAATACCTGTTTTGCCCACTAACCATTCTGCCGCAACTAGGGCCCCTAAGGCAAATCCTTGTCGACTATGAGCTGTGTGTTTTATTTCTATACTGTCCACTTTTGATGCATATTTAATGCTATGAGTCCCAGGTACATCAGGAATTCTTTTTGCTATTATTGGAATAATTTCATCATCGGCTTCTCCATCTAATTTCCAACTTTTCTTATTCGAATGAGCAATGATGCCTTCTGCCAAACTAATGGCGGTTCCGCTAGGTGCATCTAATTTTTGAGTATGATGAATTTCTTCTATGTCCAAAGAATAGTCCTCCAGGGTATTCATCATTTTTGCCAATTGCTTGTTCAGTTCAAAAAAAATATTAACACCCAAACTAAAATTTGAGGCATAAATAAAAGCCCCCTTTTTTTGCTTACAAAGTTCAACAATGGCATCATACTGTTCTAACCATCCAGTTGTTCCAGAAATTACAGGTATTTGATGATGTATGCAATTACTAATATTAGCCACTGCAGCAGTAGGGATGCTAAAATCGATTGCGATATCGGCCAACTGAATATCATACCCCTCTTGATCGGAAGTTTTAATGACAATTTCATGCCCTCTTTTTAAGGCTATTTGCTCAATCTCTTTGCCCATTCTTCCGTAGCCAAGTAGTGCGATTTTCATAATTAAAAAGAGTATTTAAATGATAAACCAAACTTTGGAGCCTCAAAACTCATGGGGTCTTGCTGCATCACAGGCTGAAAGCTTAAATTGTCGTTGGTGTTAAATTGTAATAAGTGCGCATTCACACTGGCTTCTATAATTTGTAAAACATAAAAGACCACGGTTGACAATAAGGCTAAATCTCTATTTTGTCTTAAGGTCTTTTGTGCATTAATGAGCCCATTTCTTGAGATTAAAATGCTTCCATCTGTATTGGTAAACTCATCTTTAAGACCCGCCTCTCGCAGCTTAAAGGCCGTTCTATAACGGTCAAACTGTTTGTTGTTGTCTAAATACAAATAAATACTTGTTCCCATGGCTGCCCATACAACAGGAGCTTTCCAATACTTTCGGTTGTAAATTTGTCCCAAACCTGGCAATACGGCCGAATAAAAGGCTGCTTTTGCAGGTGCTAAGGGTTTGTATTCAACTTCTGTTGTTTTTATATCTCCACGGATATTTAACCCATTTTTTTGGATAGAATCTTTCTGTGCATAACCACGAACCGAAGTAAAAACACAGAGTAAAATTGCTATTTTATAAAATAAGCGCACTAGCGTAGTAAATCTTTAATTCTTTTAAAATCTTCTTCAGAATGAAAAGGAATACTCAATTTCCCTTTTCCTTTTGAGTTTACGGTAATATCAATTTTATGTCCAAAAAAAGAACTCAACGCAGACAAACTCTCTTTGATGTATTCTGGAGTCTTGTTTTGCTTTTTTGATTTCTTATTAGGTTCCTTTAAATTTTTTACCAATTCTTCTGTTTGACGAACCGACAATTTGTTTTTAACAATTTTACTATAAATGTCAAGTTGATCATCAGAGTTTTCAACATTGATTAAGGCTCTACCATGCCCCATAGAAATAAAACCGTCGCGCATGCCTGTTTGAATTATAGGATCTAGTTTTAGCAATCGAACATAGTTAGTCACTGTCGATCTTTTTTTACCTACGCGAACACTCAATTCTTCTTGGGTTAATTCAATTTCCTCTAATAAGCGCTGGTAAGACAAGGCCACCTCAATTGGGTCTAAATTTTTTCTTTGAATATTTTCAACCAAGGCCATTTCTAGCATTTCTTGGTCATTAGCGAGTCTTATATATGCAGGAATGGTTTCATTGCCAATTAACTTAGAGGCTCTGTATCTGCGCTCTCCCGATACTAATTGAAAGGTGTTTCCTTTACCTTTGCGCACTGTTATTGGCTGAATAACGCCTAACTCTCTAATAGAGTTTGCTAATTCTTGTAGGGCCTCTTCATCAAAATAAGTTCTAGGTTGAAAAGGATTGACCTCAATTTTGTTTAATTCAATTTCAAGGATATTCCCAACCAATTGATCGGCATTTTTATCAGAAGCGGATGTGATATCTGCTGTATTTTCTTTTAATAAAGCCGACAATCCTCTACCTAAAGCTTGCTTTTTTGTTGCTTTTGCCATTATTCGTTTTTCTTTAATATTTCATGAGCTAAGTTCAAGTAATTTACGGCTCCTTTGCTCGTCGCATCATAAGCTATAATACTTTCACCATAACTCGGTGCTTCGCCTAGACGCGTATTTCTTCTAATAATGGTATCAAAAACCATAGAGCTGAAATGCTTTCTAACTTCTTCTACTACCTGATTGGACAATCGTAACCTCGAATCAAACATGGTCAATAAAAGACCTTCTATGTCTAAATTAGGATTGTGAATTTTTTGAACACTTTTAATAGTATTCAATAATTTTCCCAAACCTTCCAAAGCAAAATATTCACACTGGATAGGGATGATTACAGAATCTGCAGCCACCAATGAATTTAAAGTGATTAAGCCTAAGGATGGTGCACAGTCTATCAAAATATAGTCATAGTCCTTTTTAAGATCTACCAAGGCCTTTTGCAGCATGTATTCTCGTTGTTCCTTGTCTACCAATTCTATTTCAATTGCCACCAAATCAATATGAGCAGGCATAATATCTACATTGGGAGAAGTGGTTTTTTGTATGGCTTCTTTTGCTGTAGCCGTATGCTCTAGCACCTGATAGGTACCTATTTCTACCTGGTCTACATCTATTCCCAATCCGGAAGAGGCATTTGCCTGAGGGTCCGCGTCAATTAGTAAGATTTTTTTCTCCAAAACCCCTAAAGAAGCAGCTAAATTTACTGTAGTGGTTGTTTTACCAACAC
>CBFHUV010000010.1:0-33059 GCA_965659055.1 Polaribacter sp. | reverse complement strand
AAGACTCTAATTCATCTAAAATGGCATTGTTAGGACTCACTTTTGGATTGTCAAAATAGATTTGCTTTTTAATCCCTTCTGCATTTTGTAAAATCATTGCAAATTCATCTTCCTGTTCTGGAACATCTTTCATGCGAACTACTTCTGCTGTTTTTTCCAAAAAGTCTATAGATATATAAGCATCCTTCTGAAAGAAACGAGACTTTCTCATGTTTTTCATAGAGATTCTACTTGCGGTTAAGTTAGCAACACAACCATTCTCAAACTCAATGCGTGCATTGGCAATATCTGGGGTTTCACTAATAATAGAAACACCGCTTGCATATACATTCTTTACAGGTGATTTTACCACACTTAGAATGATATCAATATCGTGAATCATTAAATCTAAAACTACAGGTACATCTGTTCCTCTTGGGTTAAATTCTGCCAATCGATGTGTTTCTATAAACATAGGAGCATCAATCATTTCTTTGACAGCTGTAAACGCTGGATTAAAGCGTTCTACATGGCCTACTTGACCTCTAACGTGCTTTTGACTTGCTAGGGTTCGTATTGCTTCTGCCTCTAAAACTGTATTGGTAATTGGTTTTTCTATAAAGATATGGCAGCCATGCTCAATGGCTAATTTTGCACAATCAAAATGTGATAAGGTTGGAGTGACAATATCAACTACCTCTACATTTTGAATCAATTCTTCAACAGAATCGAATCTGTGATACCCAAATTCTTTAGCTACTTTATGTGAATTTTCTTCAGATGGATCGTAAAATCCCACCAATTCATATTTTGATGATTCTTGTAAGAGACGAAGATGAATTTTACCTAAATGACCAGCCCCTAAAACACCTACTTTTAACATATAAACATTTTTTATGTCGCCTCGAGCGCAGTCGAGAGGTTAATAATTTAATTGTCTAAGTAGTTCTCGACTGCGCTCGAACAGACAATTATTTCAATTTTTTGAAATCGAAAAAAACATGCCAACAAAGATACACTTTTATGATTATTTTAAATGATAAATTCCTATTTTTAGAGCTCCAAACTTCATCATTTTTGAAAGATTCTCATAAACATCAAGGGCTAAGAATTCAATTGGCTAAGGTTTTAAAGGCCAAAGGAATAGACAATGAAGCAGTATTAAATGCTGTTCGAAAAATTCCACGACACTTGTTTATAGATTCTAGTTTTGAAGAACATGCTTATCAGGACAAAGCTTTCCCAATAGCCGCAGAGCAAACAATTTCTCAACCATACACCGTTGCCTTTCAGTCCCAAACTTTAGATATTCAAAAGGGGGATAAGGTATTGGAAATTGGGACTGGTTCTGGATATCAAACAGCTGTTTTATTAGAAATGAAGGCAGAAGTGTATTCTATAGAGCGCCAATTGGAGTTGTTCAAGAAAACCTCTTTATTTTTGCCTAAGTTAGGTTATCGAGCTAAAAAATTAATTTTTGGGGACGGTTATAAAGGATTGAAGGAAGAAGCTCCTTTTGATAAAATTATCGTTACTGCTGGGGCTCCTTTTGTGCCGAATCCCTTGTTAGCCCAGTTAAAAGTAGGCGGTAAATTATTGATTCCAGTTGGCGATAAAACTCAAATAATGACCTTATTTATTCGAAAATCAGCTAAAGAATTTGAAAAGCATGAGCTCGGTGATTTTGCTTTTGTACCGATGTTAGAAGAAAAAAATTAGAAATCCTCAACTATTTTTTATCATTAACACGATACCAATAAGCGGTTCTTCCAAAAACGGAAAAACCAATATAACCTCTCAGCTTCATTGTGTTTTCATCTTTTAGACTAATAGTGCATTTGTATTCTTTTCCATTTTTTGGATCTAAAACGCGTCCTCCTGACCATTCATCTTTATCTTGTTTTAAATCTCTAACGATAACCATGCCTAAAATTGGTTGGTCTTTTAAGTTTCCCTCGCAAAGATTACAAAGTGCATTTTTGCGACTTGGGTCGGAAATGGCAATAATTTTTCCAAATATTATGTCCCCTTCTTCATAAATTTCAATTACAGATTCTATGTTTCTTGTGTTTTCATGAACGGAAGCCCATTTTCCTAAAATAGATTGCGAGCTTACTGTGAATGAACATAATAAAAAGACGAAATAAATTATTTTTTTCCTCATAAGATCTGTTTTTATTAAATTTTAAATCAAACCAAAAAATTAGTCATATTTAGAATCAAAATTACCATCCCACTTTCCTTGAACTTTTAAAACCTGCTCTATGATGTCTCTAGCACAGCCTTCACCTCCTTTTTTGTCAGAAATATAGGAAGATATTTTTTGAACCTCTGGTGCAGCATCATTTGGGCAGCAAGGCAATCCTACAATTTTCATGACTGGAATATCTGGGATATCATCACCCATATAAATAATATTTGCAGGATCAAGCTGATATTTTGAAAGTAATTCTTCGTATTGTTTAATTTTGTTATGGGCACCTAGATAAATATCTGAAATTCCTAAATTTTTCAAACGGATTTTGACACCTTCATTGGTGCCACCAGAAATAATGCAAACTCGCAATCCAGCTACCACCGCAGCTTTTAATGCATATCCATCTTTAATATTCATGTGCCTTACCAATTCTCCATTTGGAAAAACGGTAACAATTCCGTTGGTTAAGACCCCATCTACATCAAAAATAAAGGTGTTTATTTGGGCTAAGTATTCTTTATAACTTTTTACCATAATTATTGGCTTTGGATAGATTTAGTGATTAGTGAATACAACTCTTGTTGTGCTTTTGTTAATTGTGATAGGTGTTTTTCTATGGTTTTTTGATCTTTTCTTATGGCGGGCCCTGTTTGTGAGGCTTTCGGACTTAAGGTTTCAATTTTTTTTGCTGTTTCTAAAATTAATGGATGCAAAATTTCAAATGGAATTTGCTCTTGATCACAGATGTCATTGGCAAGTTTGTACATATGATTTGTGAAATTGTTTGCAAAAACAGCAGCCAAATGTATTTTTTTTCTTTGAAGACTGCTAATTATATAACTTTTTCCGTGAATTAACTCAACTAATTTTTTTAGCAAGATAAGGTCAGATTCATTAGAAGCTTCTAGGCAAAAAGGAACTTGGGTAAAATCTATTTCTTTGCCTTTTGTAAACGATTGCAAAGGATAGAAAACTCCATTCCTTTTCATTTTAATAGCGTCTAAATTTACAGAACCTGAAGTGTGAACAACAAGGCCTTGATTTTTAGTTATTTGATTTGCTACAACCTCGACAGCGTCATCAGAAACTGCAATAAGACTAACATCAGAAATAGGCAAAGAATCCAATTGTCGAGAGCCTATGTGTGTAAGCGCAATCTCATTGGTTTTTGAAAAGGCAGTTGCTAAATGTGACGCAACATTTCCGTTACCGATTAGGAGTACTTTAATCATAATCGCGAAGATATTCATTTTAAAATAATTTTTGCATATTTGCAGTCTTATGATTGTCTAAATAATACACAAAGAACCTATCGTTTTTTTAAGCGATTCCAATTTTTAGTTTTGAAAAGCTTTTCAAAACTGGTTTTCTATTATTTAAATTTTAATTTCCATGTTCAAAGACAATCAAAATTCAATAAAAAATATTTTTCAGCTTTTTAAAGACGCACTTACAGGAAAAGAACAAGATTATACAACTGGAAGCATTCGAAAGGCAGTTTTTCTATTATCTATCCCAATGATTTTAGAAATGTTGATGGAATCCATATTTGCCTTGGTCGATATCATTTATGTTTCCAGAGTAAGTGTCAATGCGGTAGCGACTATTGGTTTAACAGAGTCTGTAATAACCTTGGTTTATGCAATTGCTATAGGATTAAGTATGGCGGCTACTGCAGTCGTAGCGAGAAGAATTGGAGAAAAAGATCGAATAGGTGCCAATCAGGCGGCGGTCCAAGTGATCTTATTAGGAATCTTCCTTGCTATTCTAATTAGTGTCATTGGTATTCTCTATCCAAAAGAAATCTTAGCTCTTATGGGAGCTGAATCAGATCTTATAGAAGAAGGTTATGGATATACTAAAATCTTGCTAGGAGGTAATATTACCATCATGTTGTTGTTTCTTATAAATGCCATTTTCAGA
This sequence comes from Polaribacter sp., assembly GCA_965659055.1. Lineage (GTDB taxonomy): Bacteria > Bacteroidota > Bacteroidia > Flavobacteriales > Flavobacteriaceae > Polaribacter. The sequence goes on along the minus strand of CBFHUV010000010.1, from coordinate 28,960 downwards.
GGTGCAGGAAATGCCTCAATTGCCATGTGGGCTTTAATTTTATCGAATGGACTAAACATTATTTTAGATCCGATTTTTATTTTTGGATTAGGACCCATTCCGGCCTATGGAGTAGAAGGAGCTGCCATTGCAACCACGATTGGTAGAGGTACTGCCGTTGTTTGTCAATTGATTGCTTTGTTTTATGGTTTTGGAAAAATTAAAGTTGCGCTAAAAGATATTGTGATTAAAATCTCAGTCATGGTCAATTTGGTCAAGGTTTCATTAGGTGGAATTGGACAATTTTTAATAGGGACATCGAGTTGGGTTTTTTTAATGAGAATCATGTCAGAATTTGGGAGTGAGGTTTTAGCTGGCTATACCATAGCAATTCGAATTATGATGTTTACACTAATGCCAGCATGGGGAATGAGCAATGCAGCAGCTACCTTAGTCGGTCAAAATCTAGGAGCAAAGAAACCAGAAAGAGCTGAAAAATCTGTTTGGAAAACAGCTAAATATGCAGCGTTTTTTATGGGCTTTGTTTCCATTATTTATTTAGTTTGGGCAAAAACATTTTTAGGCTGGTTTAGTACCAATGAGTCCGTCATAAAAAACGGGGCTCTTTGTTTGCAAATACTGGCCTCTGGGTATGTTTTTTATGCTTATGGCATGGTGGTTATTCAGTCCTTTAATGGTTCTGGGGACACAAAAACACCCACTTATATAAATTTTGTTTGTTTCTGGTTGTTTCAAATCCCCTTTGCTTATTTGGTGGCATTATTCTTTGAGGCCGGACCCATCGGTGTGTTTTTGTCCATTACCTTGGCAGAGGTCTTAATCGCACTTATCGGAATCTGGCTCTTTAAAAAAGGAAAGTGGAAAACGGTTCAAGTCTAATTGTTTTCTTACCTTAGCTATACCTTAATTTTAAAAAATGAAACCAAATAATAGACTAGGTATTAATACCATTTGCACCCATGTAGGAGAAATTAAAGATGAGCAATTTAAAGGGGCGATATCGCCAATTTATTTATCAACTTCTTATGAGTTTGACAATGTTGATGTAAAGAGGTATCCCAGATACTTTAATACGCCAAACCAAGAGATGCTTTGTAAAAAAATTGCGGCACTAGAGAAGACGGAGGACGCATTGATTTTTGGGTCTGGTATGGCTGCAGTTAGCACTACTTTGTTGGCTTTTTTGCACAAAGGTGATCATATTGTTTTGCAACAAACTTTATATGGCGGAACTTACAATTTTGTAGTCGAAGAGTTTGATAAATTTGGTATCGAGTATTCTTTTACAAAAGATTTATCAATTGAATCCTTTAAAAAAGAAATTAGAAGCAATACAAAAGTATTGTACATTGAAACTCCGAGCAATCCGCTTTTAACAATTACAGACATGGAAGCGGTAGCTGATTTAGCAAAAAGCAAAGGTATCATTAGCATGATAGACAATACATTTGCATCGCCTATCAATCAAAACCCTGGAGAGTTTGGAATAGACATAATTATACATTCTGCTACGAAATATATGGGAGGACATTCTGATATTTTAGCCGGTGCGGTTGCAGCTTCTTCTATTCATATCAAACAGATTTGGAATATTGCTAAAAATTTAGGAGGGAGTTTAAGTGATTTTACGGTATGGATGTTAGAGCGCAGTTTAAAAACCATGAACCTTAGAGTAAAACATCAAAGTGAGAATGCTTTAAAAATGGCACACTATTTGGAAAGCAATCCGTCAGTTGCAAGGGTTTATTATCCTGGATTGAAAAACCATGCAGGTCATGAATTGGCAAGACAGCAAATGCGAGGATTTGGAGGAATGGTTTCCTTTGAATTGAAGGAAGGAATAGATGCCATGACTTTTATGAATCGCTTGCAATTGATTAAGCCTTCAATGAGTTTGGCAGGACTAGAAAGCACTATGCTAAGTCCAACAAAAACATCACATTCTTTGTTAAGTCCTGAGGAAAGAGCACATCAAGGAATTAAAGATGGTCTTATTCGTTTTTCCGTTGGAATCGAAGAAACAGAAGATTTAATTGAAGATATAGAACAAGCACTCTTATAAAATTAGCAAGATGTCAAAAGGAAGATTAGAAGCCTTTACAGACGGGGTTTTAGCCATTATCATTACCATTATGGTTTTAGAGATGAAGGTGCCGCATGGAGGGAGTTTTGAAGATTTAAAACCATTATTACCTGTTTTCGGGAGTTATGTATTAAGCTTCGTTTATATTGCCATCTATTGGAACAATCATCACCATATGTTGCAAACTGTAAAAAAAGTTACAGGGAGTATTTTATGGGCCAACATGCATTTGTTATTTTGGTTGTCTCTAGTTCCATTTGTGACGGGTTGGATGGGAGAAAATTATTTTAAACAAGATACAGTATTTTTGTATGGAGTGGTTTTGTTTGGAGCATCAGGAGCCTATTTTATTTTGCAAAATCTAATTATAAAACATCATGGAAAAGACAGCGTGCTTTCCAATGCTTTAGGAAAAGATATGAAAGGCAAAGCATCAACAGTAATTTACATTTTGGGTATTGTTTTTTCTTTTTTTTCTATTTGGATAAGTTGCTCTGCATACATTTTGGTAGCTATTATGTGGTTATTGCCAGATAGGCGTATTGAAAAAGCATTGAATAACGAATAAATTATAAATAATGAAATTAGATATTTTAGCTTTTGGGGCCCATCCAGATGATGTAGAGTTGGGTTGTGGAGCCACTTTAGCAAAAGAGATTTCCTTAGGGAAAAAGGTTGGGATTATAGATTTGACTAGAGGAGAGTTAGGAACACGTGGTTCTGCCGATTTACGAGATCAAGAAGCTGCGAATGCTGCTCAAATTTTAGGTGTGGTTGTTCGTGAAAACTTGGGTTTTGCAGATGGTTTTTTTATCAATGACAAAGGGCATCAACTTGCCGTTATTCAAATGATTAGAAAATACCAGCCAGAAATCGTATTATGCAATGCCATAGATGATCGTCATATTGATCATCCCAAAGGGAGCTCATTGGTTTCTGATGCCTGTTTTTTAAGTGGCTTGATTAAAATCCCAACAGCGTTAGATGGGGTTTCTCAAACTAAATGGCGTCCAAAAAGTGTGTATCATTATATGCAATGGAAAAATATTGAACCGGACTTTGTGGTCAATGTAAGTGGTTTTATGGACATAAAAATAGCTTCAGTAAATGCTTATAGTTCACAGTTTTATGACCCCAATAGTAAGGAACCGGAAACGCCAATAACAAGTAAAAACTTTATCGACAGTATAGTATACAGAGCAAATGATTTAGGCCGATTGATTGGCGCAGAACATGCTGAAGGATTTACTTCCGAACGTTCTGTTGCAGTTGAAGATTTATCAAAATTAATTTGATTTTTCTTTTGTCGAGAAACAAAAATTAATTTATATTTGCATCCGCAATTATATGGTGGTTGTAGCTCAGCTGGTTAGAGTATCGGTTTGTGGTACCGAGTGTCGCGGGTTCGAGTCCCGTCTTCCACCCAAAAGCAGAATCCTTCTCGTTTAGAGAGGGATTTTTTTGTTTTATTAAAATCCTTTTTTATATGACTTATTTTATATTTTTGGAAAAACAAATATTGCGATGCAAGATTTATTGAACGTTTATAACCGAATACAAGTTCATATTCATAAAACTCCAATTTTACATTCAAGATTATTGAATGAGGCAACAGGATCAAACGTTTTTTTAAAATGTGAAAACTTTCAGAAAACAGGATCGTATAAAATTAGAGGGGCAAGCCATGCAATTTTAAGTTTATCAGAGGCACAAAGAAATAGGGGGGTTGTAACCCATTCTTCTGGCAATTTTGCACAAGCACTGGCATTAGCAGCTAAAAATTTAGGAGTAAAAGCTTATATAGTTATGCCATCATCTGCTCCAGAAATTAAAAAAAAAGCGGTAGTAGATTATGGAGGAATTGTTACAATTTGTGATCCAACTTTAACTGCAAGAGAATTGGCTTCAGATACAATTCAACAAGAAACTGGTGCTGTTTTTATTCATCCATCTAATCATATTGATGTAATTTTAGGACAAGGGACTGCATGTTATGAATTGCTGCAAGAAGAATCGGATTTTGATTATATTATTGCACCTATTGGAGGAGGTGGTTTGATTGGAGGAACATGCTTGTTTGCAAATGCTTTTTCTCCATCAACAAAAGTAATTGGTGCAGAACCTTTTGAAGTGGATGATGCCTATCGTTCGTTAAAAAGTAGAAAAATAGAAACCAATAAAACAACCAATACAATTGCTGATGGATTAAAAACGCAACTAGGAGATCAAAACTTTCCAATCATTTTGAACCATGTAAAAAAAGTTATAAGAGTAACAGAAGACGAAATCATCTTTGCTATGCGTTTTATTTGGGAGCGTATGAAAATAATGATTGAACCTTCTAGTGCTGTAGCCGTAGCAGCCGTTTTTAAAAAGCCAAATTTGTTTAAAAACAAAAAAGTAGGGATTGTTATTTCTGGTGGTAATGTTGATGTAACAAAACTTCCTTTTTAATTAAAATTGATGAAGAGCTTCAATTACTTCTGAGCGTTTACGCACAGAAACTGGAACCGAACTTTTATCCTTCAACACTAAATATCCACCATCTGATTTTATAAATTCTTTTATGTATTTTAAATTCACCAAATGACTCTGATGCACGCGTAAGAAAGAATTTTCTTTTAATAAATCGGCATAAAATTTTAAAGTTTTAGTAACGAGAATTTTACTACCATCTTCAAAGAAAAATAAGGTGTAATTGTTATCTGCTTCGCAACGAATGATGGACTCAATAGCAACAACCACTATTTTCTCCATGCTGTGCAATGATATCTTTGTTGGTGCCTCATGTACTTGATGAATCGTTTGTTGAAGCACGCTTAATTGCTCTTTTTTAAGTTCTATTTGCAATGTTGCCTTTATAATTGCAGCTTCGAGTTCTGAAGGATTATAGGGTTTTAAAATATAATCAATAGCAGCAAATTTAAATGCCCTAATAGCGAAGGCATCACTCGCTGTTACAAAAATAATTTTAGATTTTAGATCAGGAAAGATTTCCAAAAGGTCAAAACCTGTGCCATCACCGAGCATGATGTCTAAAAAAAGGAAATCAGGGCTTTCTTTTTGTAATAATTTTGCCGCTTCTACTACAGATTTTGCTTTGCCGATAATTTCTATTTCTGGATGGTATTTTTGCAAGTCATTGCTCAATACCTCTAGAGCACTGTTCATGTCATCGACTAAAATGGCTGTTTTTTGTGTCATCCTAATAATCTGTTTTTAAAGGTATCTTAAACCAAACCTTGGTTCCAATAACTTGATTTAATTGCTTGATTTCTTCCATGTTAAAAATAGTAAACTCAGACAAACTCTCAATCCGTTCTTTGGTTATTTTCAAAGCCTTGGATTTGTGACTAGAAGCACCTTTCATCCTCTGAGTTGTTAAAAAACCTTTTCCATCGTCTATAATGCTAAAACATAAAAATTCTTTCTCAATGTTAATATTTAGTTCAATTTTAACCTTTCCAGTTTGGTGGTTTCGGCCATATTTTATGCTATTTTCCACAAAAGGTTGTAAGAGCATTGACGGAACTAAGATCTCATCTAAATCCATATTAATTGCCTTTTTTTGAATAAAAAAGCTGATTTCATAATCACATATTTGTTGTTCTAGACGCACATAATTTTCAACGGTATTAATCTCTTGATTTAGGCTAATCTCCTCTTTTCGCGAATTCTCGAGAATGGAACGAAGTAGAACACCGAATTGGTTCACTGTGCTGTTTACCAAATCTGTTTTACCACTATTATTTAAGGCTTTAATACCGTTGAGTACATTAAAAATAAAATGTGGATTCATTTGTAATTGCAACGCTTTTTGTTCTAGACTTAATAAGTGATTTTCTAGTTTCAATTGTTCAAACTTAGCTTTTGATTTTGCCTTTTCTCTATGGATAAAATACCAAACACTTATTATAAAAATTAGAAAGGCCATGCTCACTACTATTGTGATAAACCAATTTTTTTGATAGAAGGGGCTATCTATAAAAAAAAGAAAGGTTTTTTCAGTGCTCAAAAGGTCCATGTTGGTTTTTGACTGAACATTAAAGGTATATAAACCAGAACTTAAGTTTGCTAAGGTTACGTTACTTTGGCGAGTCCACGGACTATATTCTTTATCATTAAGTTTCCAACGATAAAAGACCTTTTTTGGATGGGTAAAATCAATACTTTTAAAGGAAATGGATAGGTTGTTTTCTTCAGGTTTTAGCTGCAATGTTTTCGCATAGGTATCGACCCTTATACTATCTATACTTTTGAAATTAACTTTGATTTCTTCTATACTAAGTTTTGGCGTGGTCATTGGAATATTAACGTTTTCTGGGATGAATTGACTAAGACCATTTTGAGTTCCAAACCATATATTTCCTTTCTCATCTTTTGTAATGGCGTTTAAGCTAGTTTCTATTCCTAAAAAGCCATCAGAGGCATCAAAGTGTTGTGCTTCTAAGACAGTATTGCTTTCGGAAAGTTTTAAACGTATTACGCCCTTTTCTGTGCCCACCCAAAGCTGATCTTCCGTATCAAAAAGAAGCTGATAGCAGCTAGAAATAAGGTTATTAGCATCTTTAAGCTGAATAAAATTGTTAAGTTCATTCGTTTTAGCAAACCAAATTCCCTTTTCTTGAGTTCCAATAAAAACATAGTCATTGTGCATTACAATAGCATTGATCCTTGTTTTTTGTTTCAAAACTTCAGAATAATGAGATACTTGGTCATGATTTATAAAACCTAAGCCTCCATTTTTTGTAGCATACCAGAGTTTGTCTTCATTTTCTAAGCTTAGATTCGTAATTTCCAAATCGTTGAGCCCATGAACCTTATTAAACAACTTACTAGATTGAACAAATTGATCTTTAAAATTATAATTCAGTTTCAAAATCCCTTTACGCATGGTTGCAATCCAAATATTTTTTTTCGAACTGACTACCTGAAGCAATTTGTCATGATGTAAACCATTGCTGGAATTTAAGCCTTCAATGTTCATTGGGGAATCAATTTCGGCTGGATTCTCTCGGTAGATAAATAGGCCATTTTTCGCTGTTGTAACCCAAATTGCATTGGTTGAATCTGTTGCAATACTTGTAATTTTAGACTGTATAAGCGAATTTTTTATCAGATGAAAACCTAGGCTATCTTTCTGAATTAATTGCTGTTGTGAATTGGATATCCAAAGGCTTTTAGAACTGACTGAAAGTGCATTTACTCGAGTTCCTATAAGGCCATTCTTAGCATCAAAATGTTTAAATTTTGGCTTAATTTCTTTGAATGTGCCAAAACCATTTGAGGCCATCCAAATAGAATTTTGATGGTCCTTGATAATTATATTTATTGCGTTTGTTGCTAAGCCAGTCTCTTTATTAAAACTTTTTTCTTTAAGTTCGATCTGATCACTAATAAAAAAAACACCATGATTTTCTGTTGCCACCCAGATTTCGTCATCAATCGTACCTAAGTTGTTTATTTCAATAATTTCTTTAATCGTCTTTGTGCGATTATTGTTTTCAAAAAAAAGCAACCCTTTATTCTGAGATCCTGCAAGAACACCGTTTTGAGTTTGTAATAAGGAAGTGAAGTTACCTGAAACTAAAAGTTCGGCCTTCGAACTGTTATCGAAACTTCGAATTTTCCACAAGCCTGTGGGACTGGATATCCAAAAATATTGATCGAAGTATATTAAATCATTTACTGGTGAAAGATCAATTTTTTGATTCGCCTTTAAAGGTTGTAAGTAATTGTTAATTAAAATATATATCCCTTGACTAGTGCCAAAATACCAGCGTTGTTGAAGCTTGGTTATTTTAAGAATTTTAGGGCTTTTATAATTGATAAAAGAGTCTCTTACTTTGATGCTTAAACCTGCGTTGGTTCCTATTAATAGACTATCATTTGTTGCGCATAAAGTATTGATATAATTTGATTCTAGTCCCTCGTTTTTTGAATAAATTTTAAATTCATTTCCATCAAAACGAGCCAATCCACCGCCTTGAGTAGCCATATATAAATAACCAACTTCATCCTTTGCTATGTCTGTAATTTGGGATTGGGGTAATCCTTGTTCGATGCTAAATTGCAGGTATTGTTTTTTCTGTCCATATAGGTTTAAAGTCAATAGGAACCAGCCAATACAAAAAAGAGTTAGCGTTTTTGTCATTCTAAAATTTATACAGCGAATAAGTAGCAATAATCCAACCAAAGTAACTTAGCAATTTTAAAAATAAAGAATAAATGGAGAATTGATTATATTTAAAATCTTTTTTTAAAACTAATACATCATGAAAAACGTTTTTAAATTCTTTTTTTTATTTTTTGGAATACTAACTCAGGCTCAAAATGGAGCAGTTTATTTTACTCAAAAACCTACTTTAACACCGGATGGTGCAAATATAATTTACAGCTTTCAAGGTGATTTATGTAAAGTTTCTTCAAACGGTGGTGAAGCATTTCGATTAACAGCTATGCAAGGCGTAGAAACGGACCCAAGTGTTTCTCCAGATGGCAAATGGTTGGCCTTTACGAGTAATCAATATGGGAATAATGATGTCTATATCATGCCTTTTCATGGAGGTAAAATTCAACAACTTACATTTCATCAAGCAAATGATGCAGTTGCTTCTTGGAATTGGGATAGTAAAACCATAAACTTTACCTCGAATAGGTATAATTCTATGTCTAATTATACAGTAGATATCTACGGTAGCACACCAAAAAGAACTTTTGAGCATTATTTTAATACGGTTCATAATGTAGTTGAGCACCCAAAAACTGGAGATGTTTATTTTAATGAATCCTGGGAAAGTTCAAGATTCGCTCATAGAAAGAGATACAAGGGAGATTACAATCCTGATATTAAATCGTATAATAAAAAAACGAAGAAATATACACAGCATACAACCTACAAAGGAAAAGATTTTGCTGCGACCATTGATAAAAATGGGAATGTATATTTTCAGTCTGATGAATACAATGGAGAGTATAATTTGTACATGTTAGAAAAAGGGACTAAGAAAAGACTGACTAATTTTTCTTCTTCTATCATGTGGCCAAAAGTTAGCGCAAATGGTAAAAAAATAGTTTTTCGAAAAGATTATCAATTGTTTGTTTATGATGTGGATAAAAAATCTACGGAGAAGTTGAAAGTTTACATCAATAATCACTCAACAACAAAACAAGAACAGTCATTTGATGTTAAAGGAAATATTACTTTTTTTGATGTGTCACAAGATGGAAAAAAAATGGCTTTTGTTTCTAGAGGAAAACTGTTTGTTTCTGATGTAGAAGGAAAATTTGTTAAAGAAATAGAAACCAATCCTAAAGAAGCAGTACAAGAAGTAAAGTGGCTAAAAGACAATAGTTCGTTATTATTTTCCAGATCTGTAAATGGTTATTACAATTGGTTTGTGACAAGTGCAAATAATGCTTTTAAAACAAGGCAATTAACAAAGTCAACAGAAAACAATAGACAACTTACATTAAACGCAGATAGAACTAAAGGGGTTTATTTAAGTGGAAGAAATGGTTTGTATATCATAGACTTGAGCAATTATAAATCAGAAGCTATAGTAAAAGATGAATTTTGGGCCTTCTATAACTCGAACCCCTATTTCTCTCCAGATGGAAAGCATATTCTTTATAGCGCTCGTAGAGACTTTGAAGAGGATATTTTTGTGTATACCATTGCAACTAAAAAAACAATAAACTTAACAAAAACGAAAGTGTCTGAATCGGACCCTCATTGGTCTCCGGATGGGAAGTTTATTTATTTTTCATCAGAAAGAACGGCTCCAAGCTTTCCAAGCGGTGGAAATGGTAACTCAAAAGTTTATCAAATGGCTTTAGATAAGTACGAAAAACCATTTTCAATTGACAAAGTAAATGATTTGTTTGTCGAAAAAAGCAAGGACAAGAATGATAAAAAAGAAGAAATTGAACCGATAACGATCAATGAAAAAGGATTGATGGATAGATTAACCACCATAAGTCCTAGGTTTGGCGGTCAGGGTAGTGTTTCTATTATTGAAGATGGTGAAAAAACGCATGTATTATATTTATCAAACCACGATCAAGGAAGAAATAAATTATGGAAAACTACAATTGAACCTTTCGAGAATAATAAAACAGAAAAGCTAAGTGATGTTCCTTCTTTTGGATATCAATTAGTAAGTTCACGCAAGAAGCATTTTGTATTATCCGGAGGTACTATCAGTACAATCAATTTAGGAACCAATAAATTAAAACCAATTGCTTTGAGTTACAGTTTCAATAAATCATTATCAGATGAGTTTGAGCAAATGTATTACGAAGCTTGGGCCGGTATGGAGCAAAGTTTTTATGACGAAAATTTTCACGGACAGAATTGGCAAAAACTAAGAGATTCATATGCTAAATTTTTACCAAATGTTGCAAGTAGAGCAGATTTGAGATTGATTTTTAATGACATGTTAGGAGAATTAAACACATCGCATTTCGGTTTTAATTCTTCTGGTAAAGAAGAACAGGTGTACTACGGAACGCAAACACTTGCAACAGGGATTTTGTTTGATAATGAGAAGCCGTTTACCGTGGAAAGAATTGTTTCAGAGAGTCCAACTGATGTTAAAGGGAAAGACCTTAGAAAAGGAGATGTATTGACCGCTGTAAATGATAAAAAAGTAGATCCAAAATCAAATAGAGAGCAGTATTTTACAAATCCTAAATTTACCTCAGAAATAAGCTTAACCTTTGTTAGAAATGGCAGCGAGTTTCAGGTAAATATTCATCCAACAAATTATGGAGCAATCAATGCATTATTATATGACGAATGGCAAGATAAGAATCAATCGTATGTAGATAAAAAATCGAATAACAGGATTGCTTATGTGCATATGAAAAATATGACTGGAGGTGAATTGACAAAGTTTTATCATGATTTAGTAAGTGATGAAGCCTATAAAGACGGTTTAATTTTAGACCTAAGGTTTAATACAGGTGGAAACGTGCACGATGCAGTTTTAAATTTCTTAAGACAGAAGCAATATTTAAATTGGAAATATAGAGAAGGTAAACTAACAAGTCAATCTAATTTTAGTTACGGAAATAAACCAATCGTATTGTTAATCAACGAACAATCATTGTCTGATGCCGAAATGACTGCTGCAGGATTTAAAGAATTAGGTTTGGGAACTATAGTTGGAACAGAAACCTACAGATGGATTATTTTTACGACTAGTGGTTCATTAGTAGATGGTTCTAGTTATCGATTACCAGTTTGGGGTTGCTATACCTTAGATGGAAAAGATTTAGAAATCAATGGAGTTTCGCCAGATGTATATGTTGGTAAAAATTTTAAAGACAGGTTAGATAATAAATCCCCGCAATTAGACAAGGCTATAGAAATTATAATGAAAAAACTTAAGTAATTAAAAAGGCTCGTTTTAACGAGCCTTTTGCTTTTAATGAATGCTGTATAAGCGAAGATTGTCTATTTCTGGAGCGATGTGTTGTAAATCTCCATAGGGCTGAATTAATGGCTTTAAAACACATAAGACAGTAGTAACTGCTTTTAATTCCAATTTGTCTTTCTTCGTTTTTGAAGTCCATCTAAATTTTTCGAAAGGAATATCAAGGCTTTTAATTGTTTTCGAAATTTCTTCATGATCTTTTACCCAAGCGATGATTTCTTCAGTATTTTCAAAAAAGGGAACTTCCTCATCGCCTTCATAGATAAACTCCCAGTCCAAAGGAATGTTAAATTGAATGGTATACGCATCTCCTACAAAACGCTCTGTCTCATTATTTAATGCGTCATACCAAACAACCTCTTTTTCATTAGGGAATTTCTTTGCAATTTCTTTTGATAAATCTAATTTTCCTGGTGATTTTGCCGTTGGATAAAATACATAAAAGGGCTTTGCTAAATTGTGTGGAGAAAATTTCTCACCAAAAACGTTGTAATAAGAACTTGCAATTATTTTTGGGCTATTTTCTGAAGTAGATAAGGCCATCTTTAAGGTGTTTATCAAATCAGTATCATCGCCAAGCGCTGAAGCATTCAAAATAATATTGGTTTCAGAAGTGATTCCTTGGTTTAGTTTTGGAATATCTCCATCAAGCAAAGCTTCTTTTAAAGTTGCTGAGGTCGTTTTTTTACCATGAACTGTTGTTTCCAATTCCATTCCTGTCCATGGATTGCTTTTGCTTACGATATAAATATCTGTATACAAGCGCTCGTCAAAATTTCTGTTTAGCCAATTAATAATTTCTTGGATAGAAAACGCTTCGGTAATTACTTCAAACTGTTTGTCTTCATAATATTTTTTTGCGTTTTTATAATAATCAGAACCATCACTGCCTGCTATAAATACCAAGGGTTCTCTATAGGTGGCAATTTCATTAGTTTTGACAGTGGTAATTGCCAAGTCTGTTGTTGGTTTTTGAGTTTCTTTCGGTGCGTTTCCACACCCAATAAACACAAGGCTTAGTGCAAGGATTGCACTTGCTAGGATCGGAGTTTTGATTGCTTTTTTCATGACACAAGATTTTAGGTTAATAGTATTTTCTTACCCAAATCTAGTTTGAAACAATCGTATTATATGTGGTGTTTGAGAATTCGTAGCACTTGATTGAGAATTCGTATGAAAAAGCGTTTCTTTAGCCTAATTTCTCCTTTAAATAAGTAGCGGTATAGGATGCTTTTGATAAAACAAGTTCTTCTGGGGTTCCTTGAAATAATAATTCACCACCATTTTTTCCACCTTCCATTCCTAAGTCGATGATATAATCGGCACATTTGATTAACTCAATATTATGCTCTATAACTAAAATAGAATGTCCTTTTTCTATTAAGGCGTCAAAAGAGTTAATGAGTTTTTTAATATCGTGAAAATGCAGTCCTGTTGTTGGTTCATCAAAAATAAACAAGGCCTTGTCTTTGGTGTTTCCTTTAACTAAAAACGAAGCCAATTTGATACGTTGCGCTTCACCTCCGGATAGGGTAGATGAAGATTGCCCCAATTGCACATAACCCAAGCCAACATCTTGTAGAGGCTTTAATTTTTGCACAATTTTTAATTCATTACTACTAGTAAAAAAATCAATAGCATCATCGATGGTTAAATTGAGCACATCATCAATTGATTTTCCTTCAAAGGTAATTTCTAAAACTTCTTTTTTAAAGCGCTTTCCATTACACACATCACATTCTAAATGCACATCAGCCATAAATTGCATTTCAATGGTAACTTCACCTTCACCTTTACAAATTTCACATCTTCCACCTTCTACATTAAAGGAGAAATGCTTGGGTTTGTAATTTCTAATTTTTGAAAGCTTTTGATTGGCAAAGACGTTTCTAATATCATCATAGGCCTTTATATAAGTAACAGGATTCGATCTAGACGATCTACCAATAGGGTTTTGATCTATAAACTCTAAATGTTTGATGTTTTCGAAGGCACCTTCTAAAGCAGTAAATTGGCCGACTTTATCTCCAAAACCAAATAGCTTTTTCTGCATGGCTGGATACAAAATCTTCTTAACAAGCGTACTTTTTCCACTTCCTGAAACTCCTGTAATAACAGTTAAATTATTTAAAGGAAAACGAACATTGATGTTTTTTAAATTGTGCTCTCTAGCACCTATAATATCAATATAATTCTTAGATTTTCTTCGAGTTTTGGGAACGGGAATAAACAATTCTTCATTTAGGTATTTTGCAGTTAAAGAATCTGATTTTAATATATCCTGATAACTTCCTTCAGCAACTACCTCTCCACCAAAAGTCCCAGCTTCTGGGCCAATATCAATGATATAATCAGCAATTTTCATGATGTCTTCATCATGCTCTACCACAATAACAGTATTACCAAGATCACGCAACTCTTTTAGGACACCAATTAAGCGTTCGGTGTCTTTTGGATGCAATCCAATGCTTGGTTCATCTAAAATATACATAGATCCTACCAGGGAACTTCCTAAGGAAGTTGCCAGATTAATACGCTGACTTTCTCCACCCGAAAGTGAGTTTGAAGTTCTATTAAGACTTAAATAATTTAAACCAACATTGTTTAAAAACCCGAGCCTATTATTTATTTCTGTTAGCAATCGCTTTGCAATTTTTTTATCAGAAGGTGCTAACTGTAAAGATTTAAAAAATAAAATCAATTCATCAATTGGCAAGGTGACCAAATCAGAGATATTCTTAGTTGCAATCTTTATATAATTGGTTTCTTTTCGCAAGCGTTTGCCTTGACAATCTTTACAGATCGTTTTACCTCGGTATCGAGAAAGCATTACCCTATTTTGAATTTTATAACTTTTTTCTTCGAGTTGTTGGAAGAAATGTTGAATTCCATTAAAGTCCTTTGTGCCTTCCCAAACTGTATTTTTTTGATTTTCAGTAAGTTCAAACCAGGGTTTGTGTATGGGGATATCATATTGAAAGGCATGGCTTATTAAATCTTCTTTATAATGTCTAAATGAATCAGATTTAAAAGGAAGGATGGCATCTTCATAAATAGATAAACCTGTATTTGGAATGACCAGTTCTGCATCGATACCAATTATATTTCCATATCCTTCGCAGGTTGGGCACGCACCATAAGGGTTGTTAAAACTGAACAAATGAGTGTTCGGTTCTAAAAAACTCATGCCATCCAGTTCAAACTTATTGCTAAATTCAAGCAGGGTACCCGTTGCTACATTTTTTAAACTACAACTTCCTTTCCCTTCAAAAAAAGCGGTTTGAATGGCATCCGCTAAGCGATTGTAAAAATCTTCATCATCCTGAACCACAATACGATCAATCACTAAATAAAGAGGTTCATTTTTATACCACTTCGCATCAAATTCTTCAATTCGATAAATGGTATCTAAATGTTGAATCCTGGCATAACCTTGTTGAGAAAAAACGGGTAATAGGCTTTCTAAATTTTTATTCTTGTCAAGAATCACAGGTGCTAAAAGGATGTATTTTGAACCAAGATCAAATGTTTTAACTTTATTAATAACATCTGTAACGGTATCTTTTAAAACTAGTTGATTAGAAATAGGAGAGTAGGTCTTACCGATACGAGCAAACAACAACTTCATATAGTCATAGATCTCCGTACTTGTTCCTACGGTAGATCTTGGGTTGGTAGAATTTACTTTTTGTTCAATGGCAATAGCTGGAGCTATCCCTTTGATATAATCTACTTTGGGTTTGTGTAATTTTCCTAAAAATTGTCTGGCATAAGAGGAAAGACTTTCCACATATCTGCGCTGACCTTCGGCATATAAGGTATCAAAGGCTAATGAAGATTTCCCTGAACCTGAAAGCCCTGTAATTACTACTAATTTATTTCTCGGAATGACAACATCAATGTCTTTTAAATTATGAAGCTTAGCTCCTTTTATAATGATGTTTTCTTTCGGATTTACAGCAGTAAGATCTAATTTCATTGAGTCAAAAATAAGCGTTAAAAATACCATTTTTAAAAGAGATTTTAAAGCGGATTTAGAATAAAATACATTTAGATTTGTGTTTTTGCTAAAAATGTGTCATATTTGAAACAGTATTCACTCAAATACAAACGCTTATAGCATAAAATTACTTTTAACTGTTTAAAAAATAGAAGATAGAAAGCCCTTAGCTTTCTTAAAAGTAATGTTATGAAGCGTACCTATACCACTCCAGATAGTTTATTGATATCTAAGTATATACAAGGCGAAGAATTTGCTTTGGAAATACTGATCAAAAGACACCAACAGCGATTGTTTAGTTTTATTTACAGTAAAGTAAAAGATCGTGATGTTACCGAAGATATTTTTCAGGATACTTTTATTAAAGTAATTAGAACCTTAAAAAGGGGCAGGTATAATGAAGAGGGAAAATTCTTGCCTTGGATTATGCGAATTGCTCATAATTTAATCATTGATTATTTTAGAAAGTCAAACAGAATGCCCAGTTTTAAAAATACAGATGAATTTGATATTTTCTCTGTGTTAAGCGATGGTGTATTTAATGCTGAAAATCGCTTGATCAATGATCAGATTCATACCGATGTTCGCGCGTTGGTGGAGGAGCTTCCTGAAGAGCAAAAACAAGTATTATTGATGCGGATTTACAATGATATGAGTTTCAACGAAATCTCTGAAAATACAGGTGTTAGTATTAATACAGCTTTGGGTAGAATGCGGTATGCACTGATCAATTTGAGGAAGTTAATAGAAAAAAATAAAATTATTTTAACACATTAAATACGAAAAGAGAAATTGCTTCGTTATAAGCTTAATAATCAATGTATAAAGCCATAACATATGAAGCAACTTTACTCATCAAAGTCTTCCGATTATCGGGAGCAACCCATGAAAGAAACAATTCAATTTTTAGTTAATTATTCAAAATCATTACACCAAATAAAAACTAAATCAAACCTCGTTATTGAATTGAATTTGAATTAAGAGGGAAAAAGCCTTAACGAGAGTTAAGGTTTTTTTTTATTTAAAAAGTGTTTAAAACAGACTTTCTGCCAATGGCCTTTGTAATGATGTCTTTTTCTAAATCCCAACCTCTAGCTGGTGAATATTCTCGTCCATACCAAATAATTTGTAGGTGTAAGTCATTCCATAATTCTCTTGGGAAAAGTCTTTTAGCATCTTTTTCTGTTTGAACTACATTTTTACCATTGCTTAGGTTCCATCGATATAGTAGACGATGTATATGCGTGTCCACCGGGAAGGCCGGAACTCCAAAGGCCTGACTCATTACGACACTTGCCGTTTTATGACCTACTGCAGGGAGTTCTTCTAATCCTTCAAAACTTTTAGGAACGGCTCCATCATATTTTTCAATTAATATTTTAGACAATCCGTAAATACCTTTGCTCTTCATAGGAGATAATCCACAGGGTCTAATAATTTCTTTTATCTCTTCTACAGACATCTTAACCATATCAAAAGGATTGTCTGCTTTTGCGAATAAGAGCGGGGTAATTTGATTGACACGAACATCTGTACATTGCGCAGACAATAGCACGGCAATTAATAAGGTATAAGGATCTTTATGGTTTAAAGGAACGGGAATTTCCGGGTAGATATTTTGTAAGGTTTCAATTACAAAAGTTACTTTTTCTTGTTTGGTCATAGTCTATAGGTGCAAACCTGCCTGCGGCAGGCAGGGGTGCAAAGATACAAAGATACAAAGTTTTAGGAGTTGCAAAGGGGCAAACCTGCCTGCGGCAGGCAGGGGGGCAAATGGATAAATTGGAAGAGTGATTTTAGAGCACTGCATAAAATTCTATTTAAACTTGATTAAAGCTTATAATCGTTGTATTTTTAAGCTTTTAAACAGATAGATATGACCACAATAAAAGTAGGAGACAAAGCACCAAATTTTAAAGCAAAAGATCAGGAGGGAACCATTAGACAGCTGTCTGATTATTCAGGAAAGAAATTAGTTCTTTTCTTTTACCCTAAAGCCAGTACACCAGGATGTACCGCAGAAGCTTGTGATTTAAGAGATAATTACCATATATTTTTGTCCAAGGGATATGAAATTCTTGGCGTAAGCGCTGATGCGGCAAAGAAACAGCAAAATTTTATATCAAAATATGATTTACCATTTCCCTTACTTGCTGATGAAGATAAAAATGTTATAGAAGCCTTTGGAGTTTGGGGACCAAAAAAATTCATGGGCAAAGAATATGATGGCATTCATAGAACCACCTTTGTTATTGATGAAAAAGGCATTATTGAAGAGGTGATTAGCAAAGTAAAAACGAAAGCGCATAGTAGTCAACTATTAAAATAAATAAAGCCCCGAATTGGGGCTTTTTTTTTATGGTTTATTGCTCAATGAATACGGAACAGAATTGGGACTGCTTGCCCAATTTTTGTTGGGACTGTTTGACATCTCAAAACTAAAAAGACCACCATCTTGAATGGCTTCGTAGGTTAAGAAACTTTTGTCGTAGCTTTTGTTGTTTATTTGAGTATTCTGGATGTAAAAATTTTTGCTTGAATTGTTTAAGGCTTCAATCGTAAAGTTATTTCCATTTTCTAAATGTAATGTTGCTCTTTTAAACAAAGGACTTCCTATTACGTATTGATTGGTTCCAGGTGTTACTGGATAAAAGCCTAAAGAACTAAAAACATACCAAGCAGAAGTTTGTCCATTATCTTCATCTCCACAATACCCATCTGGTTTCGCTGAATATAAAGTAGTTAGAACATTTCTAATTTTTTCCTGAGCTTTATAGCCTGCATTCGCATAATTATATAGGTAAATCATGTGCTGAATAGGTTGGTTTCCATGAGCATAATTCCCCATATTTACTATTTGCATTTCACGAATTTCATGAATAGTACCACCATAATAGGAATCATCAAAAAGTGGTGGCATTTCAAAAACGGTATCCAATTGTTTGATAAAGTTTTTCTTACCTCCCATTAAGTTTATCAACCCTTCTACATCGTGAAAAACTGACCAAGTATAGTGTAAACTATTACCTTCTGTAAAGGCATCTCCCCATTTAAGTGGATTAAAAGGTGATTGAAAACTTCCATCTTTATTTTTTCCTCGCATCAAATTACTACTAGGATCAAAAACATTTTCATAGCGTAATGATTGTTCGTAATATTTTTTTGCAATGTTTGGTTTATTGAGTTTAGCGGCCATTTGTGCAATGGTAAAATCAGCAAAGGCATATTCTAAGGTTCTAGCAACATTTTCGTTAACGCCCACATTGTATGGAACATAACCTAAACTGTTGTAATAATCTAATCCAGCTCTTCCCACTGAATTTACTGGACGCCCGTCTGATACAGTTGCGTTTTTTAACATGGCTTCAAACAAAATGTCCCTATCTGCTTCATGAACATTTCCTTTTAGAAAGGCATCTGCAATAATAGTGGCAGAGTTTGATCCTATCATACAGTCTCTATGGCCAGGGCTTGCCCATTCTGGCAACCATCCAGACTCTTTATAAGTATTTGCAAGTCCCGCCATGATTTCTTTATTTAGACTTGGGTACATCATATTAAAGAATGGGTAAACGGCTCTGAAAGTGTCCCAAAATCCATTGTCAGTGAACATGTACCCAGGCAATACTTTTCCGTTGTAGGGACTGTAGTGAATCACCTCATTTTTAGCATTGAACTCATAAAACTTTCTAGGAAAAAGCAGCACTCTATACAAGCTAGAATAAAAGGTTTTTATATTATCTGTATTTGGGTCTTCTACTTTTATCTTTGACAATTCAACTTCCCATGCATTTTTCGCCTTTTCTTTGGTAGTTTCAAAGGAGTCTGAGCCAATTTCTCTATCTAAATTGAGTTGAGCCTGTTCTGGGCTTATAAAAGATGAAGCAACCTTGGCATGAACAATTTCACCTTTACTAGTTTTAAATCCAACAATAGCTCCAACATGCTGTCCTTCGCTATTTCGTGTGTTTTCTTGAAGTTTCCAGTTGTCAGTCCAAGTATGTTCTATTTCGAAATCTTTATCAAATTGAATAACAAAATAATTGTGAAAGTTATCTGGAACACCGCCGCTATTATTTCGGCTATAGCCAATTATTTTTCTTTCCTCTGGTATAATTTTTACCATAGAACCTTTAAAAAAGGCATCTAATAAAATGTAGGATTGATCTGATTTTGGGAAGGTAAATTTAAAATGGGCAGCTCTTTCTGTGGGTGCAACTTCTGCAACCACATCATAATCGGCTAAATATACTTTGTAATGATAGGGTTTTACAATTTCTACCTTATGAGAGAACCACGAAGCTCTTTCATCTTCCTTGTATTTTAATTCTCCAGTAACAGCCATTACAGAGAAGGCTGCATAATCGTTAATCCAAGGACTAGGCTGATGAGTTTGCTTAATTCCTCTAATTTTGTTTTCATTGTATTTATAGGTCCATCCATCTCCCATTTTTGAGGTCATAGGTGTCCAAAAATTCATGCCCCATGGTGTGGCAATTGCAGGATAGGTATTTCCATTAGAAAGACTGTATTTAGAGTCTGTTCCCATGAGTGGGTTTACATAATCTACAAGGTCCGTTTTTTCTGTATTCTCAAATAATGATTTGTTTGTGTTTACACAAGAAAGACTTATTGAAATTAGAGCAAAAAGAAAGAGTTTGGATAACTTCATGGTATTGGTTTTTGAAATTGAGCAGCAAATTACAATAAGTCATTCAAATACAGTATTATTTTTCAAAAATTAAGGAGATGTTTTTTTAAAAAACAAAAAAAAACCGAGCATTTTGCTCGGTTTTTAGATTTTTTGTTTCTTACATATTAAAATTAACCCCTATAACAATATTTCTACCTGCATTTAAAAGCCCATCGCTTTTTAACCGTGATAAATGATTGATGTATGAACTGTTTAATAAATTCGTAACAGTTAACGAAGCGTTAAATTTTAATTGTTTTAAATGAACATCTCCGCCAAGTCCTATATCGACTAAATTGTAACTGCCTGTATTGGTCTCGAACTGGCTAACATTTTTTTGGGAAAAGGTGCTATTAAGTGACAGTGTTGCATAGCCATTTTTAAGCCAATTATCAATGGTAAATTCTGTGCGTATGGTATTTTTCAAAATATTAGCTGGAATCAATGGCAAATATTCACCGTTACTTTGTTTTCCTATAACCATTTCGAAACTTGATTGCAAATGCAGCCAATCAGCCGGATGCGGATGTAGGTGAAAACCAATTTCACCACCATAAAGTCTTGCGTTATTCTGTGTGTATTGAAACACAGGTGCACCGTCTTCAATGGCGCCAGTAGGCGATAAATAAATATAGTCATTTAAAGTATTGTGAAAAGCATTCACAAATAGTTCAACGTGTTCAGTTTGATATTCCAAGGCCAAATCTGTTTGTAGGTTTTTTTCTGTTGAAAGATTGGCATTTCCCAACTCAAATCGATTGGTTCCATGGTGAACACCATTAGAGGTAAGTTCAGCTAAATTTGGCGCTCTAAAACCAGATGCAGCATTAATTCTTACCGTTATATCTTTAAAAGGAACAAATTTATAACCAATTGAAGCCGTAAAGCTATTATAATCTTTATCTAAAGCATCAAAAATATGAATTTCAGTTCCATGGGCTACTTCGTGATATTCTGTAACTAAACTTCTGTTGTCAAAACGAATCCCGGCTTGCAAAGAAGAAGTATCCCATCCATAATTTAGGGTTCCAAACATCCCAATATCATTAATTTTTGCATTGGGAATTAAAAGCTCTTCACCAAAATTTGTATTGGTTTGATGCATTCCCTGCAATCCAAAAATAACATCCATCTTATCAGAGAATTTAGGGAGGTGGTATTTGGCGTTATAACTAAAGGTTTTTAGTTTCATTCGAAGTGCTGGTTCTTCTTCACCCATGTGTGCAGCTCCACCAGCGGCATGATCCTCTTCAAATTCATTCCTATCATTGAAAATATAACCTAAATCCACGTCCAATTTTGAATTTCCGAAGAAAAAATGATTGTGCATGCTTAGTATGTGGTTGTCAATTTTTTGAAAAGGTTCTTCTGGAGTAGTGGCATTTGATTGAGCCCCAATCCCTTCAGTGATTCCTAATAATGCACGATTGTAATTGTATCTAATTTCTGAAGAATAATTGGTGCTATTGTATCCCAATCCAAATTTTAAATCTTGTTCCTCAAACCGAGTATTTGTAATTTTCTCACCAGTTGGAATCTTATAATCTGAATGAAAATTGGCCGTTCCTCTTGCTAAAAACTTCCATTGATCTGAAGAATATTTATAGGCTAATGAACTATTGCTTCCCATTGTATTACTAAAGAAACGCTGATTCACCGTGGCAATGGAACTGTTGGCAGAAGCAAATTTCTCTGGGTTGATATAGATAACTCCACCAAGAGCATCAGATCCATAAAGCAAAGAGGCTGGCCCCTTAATTACTTCGATACTTTCGATTCCTTCATCGCTAATTCCCAAACCATGTTCATCACCAAATTGTTGGTTTTCAAGTCGAACTCCTTGAGCATATACCAATACACGATTGCCGCTCAAACCTCTAATGACCGGCTTTCCTATGGAGGCACCAGTAGAAATTTGAGAGACTCCACTAATGGAAGCCAGTCCTCCTATAAGTGTAGCAGATCCTGTCTTTTTAAGAGCTGAAGCCGTCATTCGCTCTACTTTCATCACATTTTCGGACTGTAACTTATTAAAAGGAGTAGAGATAATAACTTCATCTATGGTAAAGACTGATTCTTTTAGTTGTATATTAAGGTTAATACTATTATTTGTAATGTTTATTTTTTTGGTAATCGTTTGAAAACCTAAATAGGAGAAAGAAAGTTGCAATACTCCTTTCGGTAGGTTTTTAAACTCATATTTACCGTTTTCATCAGTGGTGGTCCCTTTGTGTAGATCTGTAGCGTAAATCTCTACCCCATATAGGGGATTATTTGCTATATCTGTTACAGTACCACTAATAGTAGATTGTGCAAATGACGAAAGGCACGTCATTGCAATACAAAATTGTATAATTCGTTTCATAAAATATTTTTATTGTTATTAAAAGGTGCTTTCTTTTACACAGCTTGCGCAAACAATAAAAAAGGAGGGCCTCGTGTAGTTTTTTCTGAATGAAATTGAACTTCTTTTTTTTGAGGAGACTCTAAAAAAAGAAAAGTATAAAAATGCTCAGGAATTACTTCTAAAGCACTTGGGAAGTCAATAGTAGGGTTTTGGATTTGTCTGTGCAACAAATGGCAATCAAGACTGCGCTCATGCACATGTTGCTGGTCTGTTGAGGTACAAACCACATGTTCATGATTGTCAATAGCATGCGCTAATTGAACCACTGAAGGAAGTAACACAACAAAAACGGCTATAAGGGCGATATGTTTTTTAAGTGTCTTAATTACTTTTTTCTTGATTTTCTAATTTTCATATTTAAAGCTTCAACTCCTAGAGAGAATGCAATTGCAAAGTACAAATAATCTTTTGGAATCGCCCCAATATGCTGTTTAAATATTACAGTATTAGCCAAATGAGCACCTTCTGTAATCAACATAAATCCAATTAAAATTAAAAAGGATAAGGCTAACATTTGGACCGTAGGATGATTATTAACAAAAGTACCCACAGGGTTGGCAAAAATCATCATAATTAACATAGAAATAACAACCGCTGCAATCATGATCGTTAAGGCTCCATGAACTCCATTGGTCATACCAACAGCAGTTAATACAGAATCAAAAGAAAAAACGATATCAATCAATACAATTTGAATGATCACCTTTGTTAAGGTTGTACTTGCTTTTTTTACATTAGAAGGGTGTTCCTCAGCAACCCCTTCCACCTTATCATGAATTTCGCTGGTACTTTTATACAATAAAAAGACACCTCCTAAAATTAAAATGATACTTTGCCCCGTAATGTCTGTGGTAAGCCATGAATTATCTACACTGAACAAAGGCTCTTTCATTCCGATGATGTAAGATACTCCTAAGAGCAATATAATTCTAAAAAGCATCGCAAAAAGTAAACCTAGGTTGGTCGCTTTTCTTTGTTTCTCTTTAGGCAATTTGCCTGTCGTAATGGAAATAAAAATAATATTGTCTATTCCGAGTATAATCTCTAAAAAAGTTAGGGTTAAAAGAGCAACCCAAGTATCAAAATGTGTAAATATTTCCATGTTATTTTACTTTGTATACGGTTCCTTTTTGCTGAAAATCTGAATAGCCGATTCGAGCGATAAAATCAAATGAATTCTCTGTTATTTTTGTAATTTTTACAAAAATTAAATCCTTATCCAAAGCTGTTTTAGGGCTCTTCATTTGTAAGGTATAGGAAAAGTTATTTTTCCATTTTATATAAAGCGTATCAATTCTTTTTTCAATTCGTTTGCTTACTGTGCTATCTGTTGAGATATTGACAGATTTGGTATATTCTTCTATTTGCAAACTATCAATCCTTGTAATAATGGTTTTACTATAACCTTCTCCTGCCGGAATCTCAAAAACGCCCTGTTTAAATTGGTTGTTGTTGTCAACTACAGTTACTTCATTACATGAGCTTAATAGCGCTATAAAAAAGGCAAGATAAACAAGTTTTTTCATTTAGATACCTGTAAAATTAGCTGGTGTTATTTGTTTCAATTCGGCTTTAATGTCATCAGACACTTCTAGTGTTTCTATAAAATCAGCAATAGATTTTCTTGTGATTTTTTCATTGGTTCGGGTAAGGCCTTTAAGAGCTTCATAGGGGTTCGGGTACGCCTCTCTTCGGAGTATGGTTTGAATAGCTTCTGCTACAACCGCCCAATTGTTTTCTAAATCTTCTTCGAACTTCACTCTATTTAATAAGAGTTTGTTTAAACCTTTTAAGGTAGAAGCAAAACCAATAAGGGTATGTCCAAAAGGAACTCCCACATTTCTTAAAACGGTACTATCTGTTAGGTCACGTTGCATTCTTGAAACAGGCAATTTAGCTGCCAAATGTTCGAACAAAGCATTCGCGATCCCTAAATTTCCTTCTGAATTTTCAAAATCGATTGGGTTTACCTTATGTGGCATAGCAGAAGATCCAATTTCTCCAGCTTTTATTTTTTGTTTGAAATAATCCATGGCAACATAGGTCCAAATATCCTTATCCAAGTCTAAAATTATGGTATTAATTCTTTTTAAGGCATCAAACAACGAAGCCATATGATCATAATGTTCAATTTGGGTCGTCGGAAAAGAGTGGTGTAAGCCCAAGGTGTTTTCTACAAAATGAGTTCCAAAATTTTTCCAATCAATCTTTGGGTAGGCTACATGATGTGCATTGTAGTTTCCAGTGGCTCCTCCAAACTTTGCTGCATGTGGAATATGGTTAAAAAAGCGAAGTTGTTCTTGCAAACGAGTCACAAATACATAAACTTCTTTACCAAGCCGTGTTGGAGATGCAGGTTGTCCATGAGTTCTTGCCAACATCGACACATCAGACCACTCTGTGGATAATTCATCTAATTTGCCAATTAATTCTAACAAACTTGGTAGGTAGGTAATTTCTATGGCTTCCTTTATTGATAAAGGAATAGCTGTATTATTAATATCTTGAGAAGTTAGTCCAAAATGGATAAACTCTTTGTGCTTATCTAAGCCAAGAAGATCAAATTTTTCTTTGATAAAATATTCTACTGCTTTAACATCATGATTAGTTACCTTTTCAATGTCTTTTATTTTTTGTGCATCTGCAGTAGAAAAATCAACATAAATCTTTCTTAGTTCAGCGAAAAGATCTTTATTAAAATCCGCTAACTGAGGCAAAGGAATTTCACAGAGCGCAATAAAGTATTCAATCTCTACTTTTACTCTATATTTTATAAGGGACTCTTCTGAAAAATAATTAGCCAATACGGCTACTTTGTTTCTGTACCTCCCATCAATTGGAGAGATGGCGTTTAATTCTGTCAGATTCATGTCTTCTAGTTGTTGTAAGCTGCAAAAATACGCTTTTTAAGTAGATTTTTAAAGGCATTTTACCTAGTTTTTTGATTCTTTTTAATCAGTTTTAAGATCTTTTTCCCTCGTGCTTCACATCCCTTACTTTCATGAATGATTTTGGTACTAATGAGGTGTTCTAATTCTGGATGAATCCAGTTTAATCGTAGCCCAAATAAATACAAGGTTTCCATGGTATAGGCTCTTACAGCAATTTTTTGAGGTTTTAACAACCAATCAAAGCCCACTTCAACGATGGCTTCAATGTTTTTTTCGTTCAAGAATTCATGGATGCTAGATTCTTTTTTTGAATGAAATTCCTTTGCTAAATATTCACAAATTTTTGAACAAGGTCGTATGGCACTATCAAATTTTAGCCTATCAATTTGATGCGTAAATTGATCCAAATATGGATACAATAATTGAAGGTTTCCATGAGTACAGATCCATTCTAAGACCCAAGCAGCTTTTATAGAAATAGGCTTATCAACATCAAAAGTTAGAGAGACCAACGCTGAAAATAGCTCCTTTTGGGCAAGTACATGACTAGCAGCCTTGGCTCTGTTTTCTTGTTTTGCGTTTACCATTGCTTCTAGAACACCCTCAAGGGCTTCCTTATTTAATGCCTCTACGTTCATAGTTTTCAATCAAAATATTTAGCTAGGTAAAAATACTATTTTTATTCAAAATTGAATCGAACTTGATCTGTTAGGATTGTTTTTTACTATGATGACATTGATAGATTCAATCTGTAAATCAGAATTAGAATTGTATCTTTGCAGCCTATATATATAATAATGAAAAGAGTAATAGTTGGCCTTTCGGGAGGAGTAGATAGCAGTGTTACGGCATACTTGCTAAAAGAGCAGGGTTATGAGGTCATCGGTTTGTTTATGAAAAACTGGCATGACGATTCTGTAACCATTTCGAATGAATGTCCATGGTTGGAGGATAGTAATGATGCAATGATTGTGGCCAACAAACTAGGAATTCCATTTCAGGTGGTAGACCTCAGTGAGCAATATAAAGATCGGATTGTAGATTATATGTTTTCAGAATATGAGAAGGGTAGAACCCCGAATCCAGATGTCTTATGCAATCGAGAAATTAAGTTTGATGTTTTCATGGATATCGCCATGAATCTTGGGGCAGATTATGTGGCAACAGGACATTATTGTAGAAAGGCAGAAGAGAATATTAATGGAGAAACTGTGTATAAATTACTGGCAGGAAAAGACATTAATAAGGATCAGTCTTATTTTTTATGTCAATTATCTCAAGCGCAATTGGCAAAAGCCCTTTTTCCAATTGGAGAACTCACCAAGCCAGAAGTGAGAGCTATTGCCAAGGAGGCCGATTTAATTACCGCAGATAAAAAAGATTCTCAAGGATTGTGTTTTATTGGTAAGGTTAGACTTCCCGAATTTTTGCAACAAAAATTACAGCCCAAGGAAGGAAATATTATAAGCATACCTGCAAACTCTGAAATTTACAACAGAACAGCCCCTGATTTTAAAAATATAAAAGAAGAATTGCAATTTAAGGCTACAAAGTTTGCGTATCAACCTACTGATGGAAAATTGGTAGGCAAGCATCAAGGAGCCCATTATTTTACCAAAGGACAGCGAAAAGGATTGGCGGTAGGAGGTACAAAAGAGCCCTTATTTGTTCTTGAAACTGATGTAGTGGATAATATAATTTATACTGGAGAAGGCAAAGACCACAAAGGCTTGTATCGAAATGTTTTGTTTGTTAAAAATGATGAAATTCATTGGATACGCGAAGACTTGGCGTTAAAAGAAGGAGAATCACTTCAATTAAAAGCGAGAATACGATATAGACAGGCTTTGGAAGAGGCAACCTTATATAAGGTTTCAACAGGGATGTATGTTTCTTTTAAAAATCCTCAATCAGCGATTACCGAAGGACAATTTGTTGCTTGGTATCAAGCAGATGAGCTTTTAGGGTCTGGTGTGATTTCGTAAAATGCTAACGAACTATGAAAAATACGATTACAGAATTATTTGATATTCAATACCCAATTGTTCAAGGGGGTATGATATGGATATCGGGTTATAAATTAGCAGCTGCAGTTTCGAATGCAGGTGGATTGGGTTTGATAGGAGCTGGTTCTATGTATCCTGAGGTTTTAAGAGAACACATTCAAAAATGTAAAAAAGCAACAAGTAAGCCTTTTGGGGTAAATGTTCCCATGTTGTATCCAGATATTGAAAAAATTATGGATATCATTATTGAAGAAGGCGTTAAAATTGTGTTTACCTCGGCAGGAAATCCAAAAACCTGGGCCTCATTTTTAAAAGATAAAGGAATTACTGTGGTTCATGTGGTAAGCTCTGTAAAGTTCGCTTTAAAGGCACAAGAGGCTGGGGTAGATGCAGTCGTTTGTGAAGGTTTTGAGGCGGGTGGTCATAATGGTCGTGAGGAAACTACCACGTTTACCTTAATCCCAATGGTCAAAGAACAATTAAAAATTCCTGTAATTGCTGCAGGTGGAATTGGTTCTGGTCGTGGAATGTTAGCAGCAATGGTTTTAGGTGCAGATGGTGTTCAGGTAGGTAGCAGATTTGCAGCGACTCAAGAATCTTCGGCTCATGCTAATTTTAAACAAACCATAATAGACGTTCAAGATGGTGGCACTGAATTAACCTTAAAAGAATTGGCGCCTGTACGGTTGGTAAAAAACAATTTTTATCAACAAGTTCAGGAGCTTTACAAGAAAAATCCAAGTATCGAAGAAATTAAAGAACTCTTAGGAAGAGCGCGGGCTAAAAAAGGCATGTTTGAAGGTGATTTAGAGAATGGTGAGTTGGAAATAGGTCAAGTAGCTGGATTGATTCATGATATTAAAACAGCCAAAGAAGTCATTGATGAAATGATTGAAGAATACGAGGTAGTTAAAAAACAGCTTTAATGGACGGAACCAAGAGAGTTCATATACGTATTGGATCTGCTGTTTCAGTGGTGCAAAAACAGCATCAAAGAACGGGTGAACTTACGGAAGGAATTGTAAAACGCTTGCTTACAAATTCCGCAAATCATCCTCATGGTATTAAAGTGAAATTGACTTCAGGGATTGTAGGAAGGGTGAAAACAATTTTTTGACCTAAAAATGACAGTATGGAGAACAACTAGTTGTGTGCTTCTCGATACAATTTTACTCATTTCAATCGTAAAATCACTCGAAGTGACAGTTTGTATTATATACGAGTAGACCTTATTCTACAGGAATCTTAATCTCATACATTTTACGAGATGCATTGTTCAGCTTATTTTCTCTAAGCCAGGGGTTCTGCAATTTCAAGTCTTTATAGTTCGTGTCAAATTGTTTTGCAAAAGCTGCAATGTTTGTAATGACAGTATCGACCTGCACTGTTTTTGTTTTTGGAAGGGTATATAAGTCATTTTGATCAAAGATAAAACCATAG
>CBFHUV010000009.1:0-33702 GCA_965659055.1 Polaribacter sp. | reverse complement strand
CAGCAATAGCGCATTCAATTCCTTTGTTCCCTAATTTACCACCAGAACGATCAATGGATTGCTGTTTGGTATTGTCTGTTAATACACAAAAAATAACAGGGGTGTCTTGAAGAATATTTAAATTCACAATACCTTGAGTAACTCCTTCGCACACAAAATCAAAATGCTTGGTTTCGCCTTGAATCACATTTCCAATAGCAATAACCGCATCTAGGTTTTCGCTTTCGAGCATTTTTTTGCATCCATAGACCAATTCAAAGCTTCCTGGAACATCCCACACAAGTATATTGTCAGCTAAAGCACCACAATCATGTAGGGCCTCAATTGCTCCTTTTAAAAGGTTTTGAGTGATGTCTGGATTCCATTCTGAAACAACAATCCCAAATCGAAAAGACTTCGCATTTGGGATTGTAGCTTTATCGTAATAAGATAAATTTGTTGTGGCCATTTACTTAGTTTTTTGAAGCAAATTTAGCACTTTGAATGTATTTATCAATATCTGCACTCTCAGGTGAACCTATATAATCTGATTTTATTTTGCTAAAGTACGATTCTGCCTTTGCAAATTCTTGAATGTCCATAGCCGTGATTCCTGCTTTAAAAAGAAACAAGGGTGTGGTAAATTTGTTGTCCTTTTTATTGGCAGCTTGTTCGTAATATTTTAAAGCATCTTTTGGTTGATTAATATCTGCAAAAGCATCACCAATAGCTCCTAATGCTGTTGGGCCTAACAATTCATCATCTGATGAAAACTTGCTTAAATAATCAATTGCTTTATCATATTGTTTTAATTTCAAATATGAAATCCCTGCGTAATAGTTCGCCAAATTTCCTGCATCTGTTCCTCCATAAGTAGTTGAGATATCAATAAAACCGTATTTTCCATCAGCTCCTTCTAAGCCAAGAATTAATAAAGAATCGATACCTTCTGAAGCTGTATTTGCTTCATTGAAATGTTTTCTTGGGAAAGCCAACTCATTAGAAGCCTCTTTTTCGGTAGGCTCAACAACATATTGGTTATATGCTAAATATCCTAATATTAAAGCTGCAACAACGATCAATCCTGAAAATAGAACTTTGTTGTTTTTCTCAATCCATTTTTCTGATCTTGATGCAGTTTCATCTAAAGTGTTAAAAACTTCTGCAGTTGTACTTTTGTCTTGAATTGCCTCTTCTTGTGCATTTTTCGGTTTTGAAGCCTTCTTCTTGTATGTTGCCATTTCTCTAAAAAATTAGTAAACGCAAAAATAGTTTATTTAATTGGATTTTAAAAACAGATATTTCGCTAAATTTTCAATAATTTGCATTTTCTTTTTATAGATATTTTAAACAGATGCATTTACAGAAATTAAGCTTGGTCAACTTTAAAAATATTGAAAGTCAATCCTTTGATTTTCAGTCAAAAATAAACTGTTTTGTAGGTGATAATGGAATTGGAAAGACCACCGTTTTGGATGCTATTTATTATCTTTCTTTTGCAAAAAGTTATTTCAATCCGGTTGCTTTGCAGAATATTCGTCATGGAGAAGACTTTTTTATGATTGAAGGAACCTATGCCTTGCAAGATCGAGAAGAAAAGATTCTTTGCAGTATGAAAAGGGGTCAAAAAAAGATATTGAAAAGAAATGATAAGGTCTATGAAAAATTTTCTGAACATATAGGTCAATTGCCATTGGTAATCATTTCTCCAGCGGATAGCGATCTCATTGTAGAAGGCAGTGAAACACGAAGAAAATTTATAGATGGTGTTATTTCTCAACAAGATAAAAGCTATTTACAGAGTCTCATACAGTATAATAAAGTACTAAGTCAACGAAATGCGTTGTTAAAGTATTTTGCGGCAAATAGAACCTTTGATGCTTTGAATTTAAAGATTTACGATGAACAATTGATTCGATATGGGACAGAAATTTTTCAAAAACGAGTTGCTTTTCTTCAAGATTTCACTCCAATTTTTAATGAAAAATACAAGTTAATATCCCAGCAAAAGGAGCAAGTTCAGTTAAAGTATGTAAGTCAATTACATGAACAATCTTTAGAGGTTTTATTTGCTAGCAGCCTCGAAAGAGATCGGAGTTTACAATATACAAGTGTTGGTATTCATAAAGATGATTTGAGTTTTGAAATTGAAGGTTACCCAATTAAAAAATTTGGCTCTCAAGGCCAGCAAAAGTCCTATTTAATCGCCTTGAAATTGGCCCAGTTTGAATTTATAAAAAAACTAGGTCATATTACACCTATTTTATTATTAGATGATATTTTTGATAAGTTAGACGAGCATCGAGTAACTCAAATTGTAAATTTGGTAAATGGAGATGAGTTTGGGCAACTATTTATTACAGACACCCATGCAGATAGAACAGAGGCCGTTGTTAAAAAAACGCAACAGGCTTATGAAATATTTAAATTAAACTAATGGCAAAAAGAGAAAACGATTCCTTATCAGTAAAAGATTTAATGGGTTCATTCATTAAAGAAAATAACCTTTCTAAAGGCATGCAAAAAATGCAAATAGAAGAGGCCTGGAGTTCGTTAATGGGTCCTGGAATAGTTTCGTATACCACTAAAATACAATTGCAACAAAGCACTTTGGTTGTTGGGTTGTCATCTTCTGTGCTTCGAGAAGAATTGAGCTATGGCAAGGAGAAAATAATTAAAATGCTCAACGAAGAAATGGGGGCAACCTTAGTAACGAAGTTAATGCTGGTTTAGATCAATATTTGGTTGTCAATAACGTATTTAAAATTCTTTCCAACTCTAGACAAAAAAAACTCGTTGCAAAGCAACGAGTTTTATATAGTTAAGTGTTTTATTAGATCAAAAAACTTAAAATAATTCTCTTCCTGAAAAGTGAAAAGCAGCTTCAATAGCAGCATTTTCGTCAGAATCAGAACCGTGAACTGCATTTTCTCCTATAGAAGTAGCATACAATTTTCTGATAGTTCCTTCTGCAGCTTCTGCTGGGTTCGTAGCTCCAATTAATGCTCTGAAGTCTTCTACAGCGTTGTCTTTTTCTAAAATGGCAGCAACAATGGCTCCACGAGTCATAAATTCTACCAATTCACCAAAAAATGGACGCTCATTATGAACTGCATAAAAAGCTTCTGCATCTCTTTTGGTCATTTGAGTCAATTTCAATGCTACAATTCTAAATCCTGATGCATTAATTTTTTCTAAGATAGCTCCGATGTGTCCGTTTTCTACACCATCTGGCTTAATCATTGTAAATGTTCTGTTTGTTGCCATTTCTAATTTTAAAAAATTTTTCGCAAAAGTACAGCTTTTAATGTTAATAACAAGTTAATTGTAGACTTGTGTATATTCTTGCAACAATACATTGTCTTTGCCGCGAATTTGAAAGTGTACCTTTTTTTGATCAAAATCAAACTTTAGCAAACCGAAACTTATTTCAGCAACTACGGTGCCTAAGCGATACGGGTTGTATTCTCCACTGTAAGAGCGATATACATGAGTGAGTCCACTTGAGGTAAAGTCAACTAGCGGGTAGCTAAGCCCTTCGATGGGAGTTAATGAAAACTCTGAGATGTGTCTATCTCCAGAAAGAATAATGGCACCTTTAGCCTTAGATTTTTTAATGATATGTTTTAGCTTATCAACTTCATGAGGGAAATTTCCCCAAGATTCAAAACCATGTTGATGGGATAAAAACTGTACACTGCTAATAATTAAATTAAAGTCGGCTTTAGAATTAGTTAATTCTTTATCTAACCATGCCCATTGCTTTTCACCTAAAAAAGTGCCTTTTCCATAATTGTTGGGTTGGTATCTTTTTTTAGTATCAACTGTCCTGGTTAGATGAGATCTAAAATAACGTGTATCAAGAACAATAACATTTACGGAGCCTTTCGGGGTTGTGAAAACTTGAGAATGATATACCCCTTCACGATTTCTTCGGGGGTCATTTTTGGGTACTTGTATGAAATCTAAAAACAACTGTTGACTTTCTTTTTTCATAGAAAATTCTTCACCTCCATCATTTAGGCCATAGTCATGATCATCCCAAGTACCAAGAACTGTCAATGAGTTGGTAAATTCTTTATAGCCTTTTTGAAGCCATTGTTGTTCATAATCTTTTTGAAGTTTTTCCATATTGTTTGTGTCGGCATAGACCGCATCACCACCCCAGACCCAAACACTGGGTTTGTTTTTTAATATTTCTTTCCACAAAACATTCTCTAGCGTGTGTTTGTTGCAAGACCCAAAGGAGAGCACAAAATCTTCTTGGTTTTTTTGTTGCCCCCAGAAGTTGTAAAAAACAAAGGATGCAAGCACTACTAATAAGGATTTTATAGACATAATGGAAGTGATTTAGAAACACAAATGTATCAATAATTATATGAGTAGATAAATTATTAAATTGTATATTCGCAGCATATGAAAAAAGTAGCATTAGAGCAGTTACAACTATTTTTATCCACCACCAGAAACATAGTGATAGTCCCGCACAGGAATCCAGATGGAGATGCTATGGGAGCTAGTTTAGGGCTTTGTAAATACCTTCAAAAGAAAGGACATAAAGTAACTGTTGTTTCTCCAAATGAGTATCCAGAATTCTTACATTGGTTACCAAACTCAAAAGATGTTTTGCTGTTTGATAAACAAAATAAGCAAGCTAAAAAAGCTATTGAATCTTCTGAAATTATCTTTTTATTAGATTTTAATGCTTTGCATAGGGTTGGTAATGACATGCAACAGACGTTGGAGGCATATTCGAATGATTTTGTCATGATTGACCATCATCAGCAACCCGATACCGTGGCTAAATATTTATATTCAGATACCTCAATTTGTTCTACGGCTCAAATGGTATATCAGTTTTTAGATCTAGTTCATGATGTCTCAATGATCGATAGTGATATTGCTACCTGTTTGTATACAGGAATCATGACCGATACAGGTTCTTTTCGCTTTCGTTCAACAACCAGCACTACACATCGTATTATAGCAGATTTAATTGATAAAGGTGCAGAAAACGATAAAATTCACAGTCAGGTATATGACTCTAATTCGTATAATAGACTTTTGTTGCTAGGTCAAGCCTTGACCAACATGAAAGCTTTACCTGAGTATAGAACAGCTTATATTACGCTAACGGAAGAAGAAAAAAGTGCTTTTGGTTACGAAAAAGGGGATACCGAAGGTGTTGTTAATTATGCATTATCGCTAAAAGGCATTAATTTTGCTGCTATTTTTATTGAAGATAAAGAACAACAGATTGTAAAAATTTCATTTAGATCGAAAGGTAGCTTTTCAGTAAATCAATTTGCAAGAAACTATTTTGATGGCGGCGGCCATGATAATGCAGCCGGTGGAAAATCTGAAAAAAACATGGAAGATACCATTTCATATTTTGTATCATTATTACCAAAGTATCAACGTGAATTGGAAACTTCCTATAACGATTAATAAACTTAATAAAATAGAACCCTAAATAACACACAAATTAATAATTATGAAAGTATTTAAATTTTTAGCCTTAACTATTGTTGCCATAAGCATTGTGTCTTGTAACAATCCTGTTGCCAATAAAAAATCATTAGAGTCCGCTGTCGATTCTGTAAGCTATGCTTTGGGATTAGACATGGCCAATAAGTTTAAGGCAAACCTACCAGAAGTGAACACTGCGGTTTTTATGCAGGGTTATGTGAACGGAATGGATTCGATTAATTTATTGATTAAAAATGAAGATTTGATGAATGTAATTCAGAATTATTTTCAAAAAGAACAAGCCAAACAAATGATAGAGCAGCAAAAGCAAGCTCTAGAGGAAGCTGAAAAGGAGTATGGTGATATTAAAAAAGCAGGTGAAGAATTTTTAGCAGAGAATAAAAATAAAAAAGGAATTATTACGACTACAAGTGGATTGCAATATGAAATTTTAAAGGAAGGTAAAGGAGCAAAACCTTCTGCAACTTCTATGGTGAAAATTCACTATCATGGAACCTTAATTGACGGAACTGTATTTGAAAGTTCAGTTGAGAAAAATGCCCCTATAGAAATGAGAGTGAATCAATTTATTCAGGGCTGGATTGAAGGATTGCAATTAATGTCTGAAGGCGCTAAATACAAATTTTATATTCCTCAAGATTTGGCCTATGGAGCTTTTCCAAGACCTGGAGTTATTAAGCCGTTTATGGCTTTAATTTTTGAAGTAGAACTATTAGAGATTAAGTAAAATGAAAAGAATTACCGTTGTTTTATTGTTAGCAATAAGTTTTTTAGTGGCTTGTAAACCTTCTAAATACAAAGATTTACAAGATGGCCTGTATGCCGATATCGAAACAGATAAAGGCTTTATTTTGGTGCAGCTTCATGAAAAGGAAACTCCGTTAACAGTGGCTAACTTTGTGACCTTAGCTGAGGGAACAAATACCTTTGTGAGTGATTCCTTAAAAGGGAAGAAGTATTTCGATGGGATTAAATTTCATCGAGTGATCAATGATTTTATGATTCAAGGTGGAGACCCTTTAGGAACAGGTCAGGGAGGTCCAGGTTATCGTTTTGAAGATGAGTTTCCAAAAGATTCGACAGGAGAATTACTTTACAAGCATGATCAAGTAGGGATACTTTCAATGGCAAACTCAGGTCCTGGAACCAATGGAAGTCAGTTTTTTATTTCCCACAAACCAACGCCTTGGTTAGATGGAAAGCACAGTGTTTTTGGTCTTGTTAAAGAAGGGCAATCTGTTGTGGATTCTATTGCTAAAGATGATTTAATCAAGCATATTACAATTTTAAAGGTAGGTTCTGATGCAAAAAGATTTGATGCTGTTCAAGTGTTTGAAACCGAGTTTAAAAAATCTCAAGCCTTAAAAGTAGAAAGATTAAAAAACCAAGCAGAGAAAGAAAAGAATCGATATGATGCTTATTTGAAGGATCGAGCTGATTTTTATGAAAAACAAGGTTTTGCTAAAGCGAAAATACTTCCTTCAGGTTTAGGTGTTTTGGTTCTTAAGAAAGGAAAGTATGGAGCTAAAGTAAGCACTGATAAGCCGGTTACGATGCACTATACCTTGCATTTTGCCGATGGAAAATTGTTTCAATCAACAAGAGAAAACAACAGTCCGTTTGTATGTACTATAGACCAACAACCTATGATTGCTGGTTTTACGGAAGGAATTATTGGCTTAGGAGAAGGGGCGAAGGTTCGTTTATTTGTACCCTACCAATTGGCTTGGGGTGAAAGAGGGAATCCGACATTTCCACCAAAAACAGATGTGGTATTTGATATAGAAATACTGAAAATAGAGAAATAATTTGATGTTTGAAAAATTAATACAGCTTGATAAAGAGCTTTTAATTTACTTAAATAGTTTAGGAAGCGAACAATGGGATCCTTTTTGGTTGTTTATCACCAATCAGTTTAATTGGGCTCCGTTGTTTGCTTTTATAATTTTTCTGATTTTTAAAGAATTTTCTTGGAAAAAAGGCTTGTTTCTGGTCATCTTTATTTTTGCGATGGCTGCTTTTTCGGATCAGTTTACCAATATCATTCGCGGTATTTTTGAGCGATTGAGACCCAATAATGATGAGGCAATTAACGCTGTTTTACGCACCTTAATAACTCCTCAGAGTTTTAGTTTTACTTCTGGGCATGCGACTACGTCTATGGCCTTTGCTGTTTTTGTGTATTTATTACTAAGAGAGCAATTCAGTTTTGTTAAATGGGTTTTTGTTTTTCCAATATTCTTTGCTTATAGCCGTTTGTATCTAGGAGTTCATTTTCCTATTGATATTTTAACTGGAGCCTTGATTGGTTCAGTAATCGGTTGTGGGTTTTATAAGCTACAAGCTTCTATAGTGCCGAAGTTATTTAACTAATTTTTTATTATTGTAATACAAGTATTTGGTGGCATTATAGTAGCCTTTAACCAAACTATCAAGTTGTTTGCTAATCACAGGATACTCGCTTTTAATATCGATTAACTCGCCAGAAGAAATGCTATACAAATTGGTTTTTTTAGAATTGGTAGCATAGGTATAATAAAAATCGTCTTTCATTACAGCTACTGCAGGTTCTCCGTTTATTTTTTTATACAGAAAAGCAAAACTTTTATCTGATTCAGAATTCAAGGCGTTGATACCAAGCGTGTAATTGGTGTAGTTAATATTGGCCAAGGCAGCTGCAGTTGGCATGAGGTCGACCAATTTTGCGTAGTTTTCATGTTTTTGGGCTTTCACAAATTTAGGAGCATTGATAAAAAAAGGAACATGATGCACTTGAGTATCTAGATTAAATTCTTTTTTAGCTAAAAAATCTACAGGATTCATCGCTGTGTTGTGGTCTCCGAAAAATAAGAAAATAGTATTGTCATAATAACCTGATTTTTTCGCTCTTTTTAAGAAGACATCTACATTAAAGTCTAAATATCGAATGGCATTTAATTGAGCAACAGATTTAAACCCAGATTTTTCCAGCAATTCTTCACTCACTTCGCTTTCTTTCAAAGGGACATAGCTTTCTTTTTGGTCTGGAACCGTAAAAGGCATGTGGTTGGTCGCCGTTTGAATGTAGGCAATAAATGGTTTTTTATTCTGATTGAGCGTTGCTAATTTTTTATCAGATTGCTTGAATAACTCATAGTCATCAATACCCCAAACATCAGCTCTATTCTCATCCTCATAACTTCCTTCCTCAAAGATTTGTAAATCAGTCACATTCGATTGAAAAACACCTCTAATGTTTGCCCAATTAGCAGAACCCCCTAAGAAATAAAGTTTTTCATAGCCCTTAAACTGATCAAAAATAATGCGTTGATCAATAATCATTGGATTTCTTGAGGCAGTTTCAACATTATCAACATCTGGCAGCCCAGTGATACTAGCAAAAACACTTCCTGCAGTTCCTGCCTTATGTACATAAAAATTGGTAAAAAGAGCACTTTGACTTGCAATGCTATCCATTTTAGGCGTAGTAGAAATTGGGTTTCCAAAATAACTCATAGGAGCAACGCCAACGGATTCTAGCATCACTATGACTACATTGGGTTTGCTTTTAAGTGAGTCATTGGCTATAAAGGATCGTTGGAATGAAAGGGGATCCTTTGAAAGATTAAGATGTGCCGCAACACTCGGATAATATTTTTGGGTCTCATTTAAATCAAAACCGGCGTTTCGGAACGCAAAACTGTCATAAAAATATAAGATAGGATTCAATGCAAACTGATTCACTGCCTGATTTTTTGAGAAAAAAGCCTGGCTCCAACGCAATGGATAATGAGTAAGACTATTGTAGATTCCAAAAGCCAATAATAAAAATGGAATTATGATAAAAAACGCTTTCCTTTTCTTGGTTAAAGTAGTCTCAGTTCTATGAAATTTTTTGAAGATAAACCGATGAAATCTATAGAGTAAAAAAGCAAGAACTAAGAGCCCTAGTAAACCTTTATAAACAGGGTAACTCTCTACCAATACTTGCATAGAGATTTTTAAGTTACTCAAAAAACGCAGCGAGGCAGCATCCAATCGAATTCCTAAGTATTCGTAATACCCAAAATCGACTAAATAGAAGAAAGTGAGTGCTATGTATATGAAGGTAAAATAAAGGGTTCCAATTTTTTTATAAATCGCATTTATAAAGAACCGCTGATTAATAATAAAAAGAAGAAGTGCTATTGGAAAAACAGCAATCACCGCTAATTTTAAATCAAAACGAATTCCCAACGATAGAGCTTCCCATATTTCATTGTTAGAAACACCATTTAATTGTGCGAAATATCCATAGAAAATGCCTCTAAAAACAAGTGCATATATAAAAACAAAAAAAACGTTGATAAACAGGTATTGTATATAATGAGGTACTTTATGTTTCATACATTCGAAATAGAGTGGCAAAGATATTCAAATTTAAAATGAATTTATTTTGTATTGCCTAAAAAGTTAAAACTGAACTCCCAATTTAAAATTTAGCACTCTGCCAGTCATATAGTTTGGAATTCCATATTGCGTTTTAGAATAGACATCTCTCACCCAGGTGTTCGTGATTGAATTTCGAACATCAAAAATATTGAATAGTTCGAGCCCCATAGTAAATTGGCTAAAATTTTTAAGCCAGCCACTCTTCACTGGTTTGTTTGCATCAACAAAAACATAGGACACCCCTAAATCGGCTCTTTTGTAAGAGCTCAATCGATTTTGAAATTGATAGACATCAGAGTAGGAAGGAGATCCGCCAGGAACACCAGAATTATATACCAAATTAAGATAGGCTTTTAAATCGGGTAGGTTTGGAACATAGTCCTGAAATAATACACCTATTTTAAGACGTTGATCTGAAGGTCTAGCAATAAACCCTCTTCCATCAATATTTTCTTCTGTTTTTAGAAAACCAATACTAATCCAACTCTCATTTCCTGGAACAAACTCACCGTTTAATCGAATATCCAGCCCTGTGGAATAGGCAGTTGCATTGTTTTTTGCAGCATACCGAATTCTTACATTGTCTACCGAATAAGGATTTACATTGCTTAACTGTTTGTAATATAGTTCTGTGGTTAATTTAAAAGGCCTGTCCCAGAGCATAAAGCTGTAATCACTTCCTAATACTGCATGAATAGCTTGCTGAGCCTTAACCCCTGCTTGAATAGCTCCATTGGCATCCTTTAACTCCCTGTAAAAAGGAGGTTGTGAATACCATCCTCCAGAAATACGAAAGAGAAAGTCTTGTTGCCAGTTCGGTTTTATGGCAAACTGTGCTCTTGGACTCACTATAAATTGACTGGTTGATGCTTGGTTGTTGGGTGTTACTTTCCAGTTTTGAGCTCTAATTCCAAGGTTATACCAGATCTGATGCTCGTTCCAAAAACCTTTTCTACTGTATTGGATAAAACCTGAAATACGGTCTATTTGAACGTCATTAAAGGCTCTTATATCTTGGTAGGGTTGAATGCTGCCTGCATAAGGGTCATAAGGTTGGCTATTAAGGCTATGGTGCGGGGGTCTTACAGAAAAACCCACAGAATCAATAATTTCCCATTCGATAATTCGATCTTTTATATTTTCGGATTGAAAAAGTACGCCTAGATCTATTTGGTTTTCATCCTTTTTATAGGTTGCTTTTATTTGGGAAGTAACAATAAGCGCATCTAAGTCATTTCTTGCATGATTTAATTGAGATCCAATTCCTTCAGAAAAAGCGACTTCACCAAAACTTTCAGAGCCTAGATTGCTATCTACAGCTCCTAAGTTATAAGAGGCTAGTATATCAAAATACTCTTCTTCTTGCGTGTTGTAATTTGATAATGTTGTGTTTACTGTCCAAAACACATTGGGCGCATAGGTGAGGTTTAAAGCGCCAAAACTTGTTAAATAACTGTCTTTTTCTTGACCTTGATAATATACGATAAGTTCTACAGGGTCTGCTAAAGTTCCAAAGCGTGTTTTTCTAGAAATAGGAGTGTAGTTGTATTTATTTAATGAAAAATTTCCTAAAAACTGAAGCGATAGTTTTTCATTAAAAGTATAGCTAATATAAGATTGTACATCAGAAAAACTAGGTGTATAGTTGGTTTTTACTTGTTTCGAATTTACAAATAAGCTATTGTCTCTATAACGAACTCCTAGTATGGCACTCAATTTTTTATTTTTCGTAAGGCCTTCAATAGTAGCACTTCCTCCTAATAAACTCAAATCAATACTTGTTTTAAAGCTTGTTGGAGTTTTGTAGGTAATGTCCAGAACAGAAGAGAGCTTATCTCCATATTTTGCCTGAAAACCACCAGCAGAAAAATGAATATTCTGCACCATGTCTGAATTAATAAAACTTAAACCTTCCTGTTGTCCAGATCGCACTAAAAAAGGCCTGTAGATTTCAATTCCGTTAACATAGACTAGATTTTCATCAAAATTTCCACCTCTAACATTGTATTGAGTGCTTAATTCATTGTTGTTGTTTACACCAGGAAGGGTCATCAATAAATTTTCGACCCCTGCATTGGCTCCTGGAAGTCTTTTTACTTTTTTAGCATCGATGCTTAAAACTCCTTGAGTTGCATTTTTTCTGTTCACCACAGAAACTTCTTTTAAATTTTGAACCAAAACTTCCATTCTTGGTGAAAAAGTTACAGTTCGATTGCTTCTTAAGGTGATTTTTTTGGTGATAGATTGATAAGAAATGTGAGCAAAAGTGATGACTATAGTTCTACCTATTGGGATTTGTAGTTCATAACTTCCATCAGCTTTGGTTGTGGTTCCTTTAGAATCAAAACTAACAGAAACGCCTTCAATAGGTTCCTTTAAATTATTGCTTACAACACCCTTTAATATACTTGTTTGTGCTAGTAAAATAAGAGGCCAAAAAAGTGCAATAATAAAAATGCTTTTTTTCACAAAGTTAGTTTGATAAATTAAAAGACTAATTTAGGATTTTTTATAGAACGTAGCACTAAGTGTACTTTTATTTCCAACATTATCTAATACGTCAATTTCAAATTTATGTTTGGTTTCTATCAGTTTTTTATCAGAAAAATCATAAGTTAAAAGTCTCTTTTTGAGGTTGTATTCCATTAAGATCCATTCACCATCAATACTTGCTCTGTACGATTGAATTCCAGATCCTACATCGCTAATTTCCACGGTTAAAGTTTTAGAATTTGTTAACCAGCTTCCATTTCTAAAATTTTTTAATTTTATTGTAGGATTTTGATTATCAATAATTAATGTATATTCACCTAAAGTTTTACTTGTAGTAAATGCTTTAGAGCCTTTTTTTGTGGTTGACTGATAATTAGGATACTTTTTATTATTTATGTTGGCGATATACAGTTGTTTAACTTCCTCTTTACTATACTTGGAAATATCAAAAGTAAGTGTAAAACTTTTGTCTAAAGGAAGAATCGGTTCATGGATAGTTACCACATCTTTATCTTCTTTTAAATCTAAATAGACATCCTTATAGAAACTGTTTTTTGGAAACGCCACACTTGCATTTTTTAAATCAAACCGATGAAAAGCGTCTGCTTTAATTTTATATGCGGTTGTGTCTTCGGCTTGCTTAAATATAGCATTGCTCTTTACCCCTTTAATTGGAATTCGAATGGTGGTACTATTTCCATTAAAATCGGATGCAACAATTTCTACATTGTAGTTGTATCCTGCTTTTACATCTAAATAGCCGTTGTTAATTAGTTTTTTATAGATGCCTAAAGTGTTTTTTGGCCTTTTAAACAGTCGTTGAAATTTGGCATTGTATTTTGCGTAATGCGGATAATCAATCAGTAAGTTGATGAATTTACTTTTGGCAAAAGAAAAGGTTTCTAGTTCGTGTTGATACATTTTATACCCATTCACATACATGGTAAGTCCATAGATGCCGTTCTTGTTGTATGCACCATTAAGCTGATCGTATACATCTACTCCAAAACCCACACGACCACTGGCAAGAACTTGACTTGTACTGTAAATGGTAGGTTCAATTTTTTTAAACTGGAGACTCGCTCTTTTTTCGGAATTATTGACTCTAGAAGAATCTTCTATTGGGTAAATTAGTAAATTTTTAAATTTAGGGGGAATACTGTCTTCAGGTAAAAACCCAAAGAGCATAGGATTAATGATGTTTTCTGTCTTTGTATTTCTCACCTCGAAATGCAAATGAGGCGCTACAAAACCTCCAGTACTTCCACTATAGGCAATAATTTGACCCTTTTTTACAGGGATTTGATCCGCTTTTAAAAAAATATTGCCAGTTTCATAGTTTTCCTTTTTGTATTGGTCCTTTTTAACAAACTCTTCGATACCAGCACCAAACTTACTTAAATGAGCATAAACAGTAGTATAACCATTAGGATGCGTCACATAAATCACCTTTCCATAACCCCATAAAGCGACTTTAATTCGAGATACATAGCCATCTGCTGCAGCATAGACATTTAAACCTTCTTTTTGGTCCGTTTTAATATCGAGCCCTGCATGAAAATGGTTACTTCGTAACTCACCAAAAGTACCTGCCAAAACAATAGGAATGTCCAAAGGACTTCTAAAATAATCGGAGGGGTATTTCTTTTGAGAATAGGAGGAAATGGCAAATAAAGAGACAATTGTATAAATAAAAATCTTCAAAACAACATTTTTGGCTAAAGTAATAAAAAAATTAAGGATTTAAAAGTCCATTGGCTAGAGTGTTTACTGACAGAGAGTTATAAATATTCAATTAAAAACAAGGAATTTTTTTGTGATTTAAGTTTCATAATGTTAACTTTGTAACAATAGTTTTGATTTTTAATAATCGATGAGCAAAACATTAGAAGCAATTCATACACTGGAAGATAGGTTAAATACCTTGTTAACTAATTATGAATTTTTAAAAGAGGAAAATGACGTTCTTCTTCATAAAGTAAATGTTTTGCAACAACACTTGATTCAGGGT
The DNA here is from genome assembly GCA_965659055.1 of Polaribacter sp. Classification (GTDB taxonomy): domain Bacteria; phylum Bacteroidota; class Bacteroidia; order Flavobacteriales; family Flavobacteriaceae; genus Polaribacter. The sequence goes on along the minus strand of CBFHUV010000009.1, from coordinate 19,319 downwards.
CAACAAGTTTTAGTGGATCATCAAGAACAATATGATTTATTAAAAATGGCAAAAACTATTAATGGCAGTGAAGAGAATACAAGAGAAACAAAACTCAAAATAAATGCTTTAATTCGAGAAATCGATAAATGTATAGTACAATTAAACGAATAAACGAAGTTCTTTAAGAGTGTCAGGAAAATTAAAAATTAATGTAGTAATTGCAGGAAGAAACTATCCTTTGAGTGTGAAAAACACAAAAGAAGAGGAAGGAATGCGAAAAGCAGCATTAAATATAAATCAATTAGTTTCCTTGTACGAGCAAAATTACGCAGTGAATGACAAGCAAGATGTGCTTGCCATGTGTGCACTGCGATTTGCCTCTCAATTAGAAATCGCGAATTTAGATTTGGATGGAACACAAGACGAAGCTTTAAAAAAAATAAATGATTTAAATGTTTTATTGCAAAAACATTTAGAATAAGTTCTTTAAAATAACAGCAAAACACACTGCCTACGTTAGTAATTTGTTTGATAAACTCAACACTGTTCAATTATGAAGGATGAGTCTTAACTGCTAAAGCGCGCCGTTGTACCAATTTTTGGATTACACGGATTCTTGATCAGCTAGTTAGTCCTATTAATATCATATTGGAGTTTATAAACCCACTGACGTAGGCTTTTTTTTATATTAAATTTAGACCATGGAACAAATGATACTTCCCTCCATATTAGGAGTGGTAATAGGAGCAATTATTGGATTAATCATTGCAAAAGCAATGGAAAAATCCAAAGAAAAAAAATTATTAAGTTCAACAAAGAAAGAAGCAGAATCTATACTGAAAGAAGCTAAAATCGAAGCTGAAGCAGTTAAAAAAGATAAAATTTTACAAGCGAAAGAGAAATTCATTGAGTTAAAATCTGAGCATGAAAAGGTTATTATAGGAAGAGAAAAGAAAATCGCTGAAGTAGAAAAGCGAATTCGAGATCGAGAATCACAATTAGCTTCAGATCAGGATAAAACAAAGAAACTTAATAAAAGTTTAGAAGAAAAAGAAGCTGATTTTACATACAAGTTAGATTTTCTTGAGAAAAAGGAAAGTGAATTGGATAGAAATCATAAGCGTCAAGTAGAAATGCTTGAACAGATTTCTGGACTTTCTGCTGAAGAAGCCAAAAAAGATTTGGTAAGTTCATTAAAAGATGAAGCCAAGGCTGATGCAATGGCTTTTATTCAGAACTCAATAGAAGAAGCTAAATTAACTGCAGAACAGGATGCAAGAAAGGTTGTTTTAAACACCATTCAACGCGTTGGAGTTGAACAGGCAGTTGAAAATTGTGTGTCTGTTTTTAACTTAGAATCGGATGATGTAAAAGGTAGAATTATTGGTAGAGAAGGGCGCAATATTAGAGCCTTGGAAGCGGCCACAGGTGTTGAGATCATTGTAGATGATACTCCTGATGCAATTATTCTTTCGTGTTTTGACCCTGTCAGAAGAGAGATCGCTCGTTTGTCTTTGCACAAATTGGTGACGGATGGACGTATTCATCCAGCTAGAATTGAAGAAGTTGTTTTAAAAACAGAAAAGCAGATAACACAAGAGATAATTGAAGTTGGGAAGCGCACAGTGATTGATCTTGGTATTCATGGATTGCATCCAGAATTGATTAAAACCATAGGTAGGATGAAGTATCGTTCTTCTTATGGACAAAACTTATTACAGCACTCTAGAGAGGTTGCTAACCTTTGTGGTATTATGGCAGCAGAACTTGGTTTAAATGCGAAGATGGCGAAAAGAGCTGGTTTATTGCATGATATAGGAAAGGTGCCTGATGCAGAAAGCGAATTACCACATGCACTTTTAGGAATGCAGTGGGCAGAGAAATATGGAGAGAAACCAGAGGTTTGTAATGCTATTGGGGCCCACCATGATGAAATTGAAATGAAGAGTTTACTTTCTCCAATCGTTCAAGTTTGTGATGCAATTTCAGGAGCAAGACCAGGAGCAAGACGTCAGGTATTAGATTCGTATATTCAACGATTAAAAGATTTGGAGGACATTGCTTTTGGATTTACAGGTGTACAGAAAGCCTATGCAATTCAAGCGGGTAGAGAGTTAAGAGTGATGGTTGAAAGTGCAAAAGTGAATGACGAAAAAGCTTCTGAATTATCATTTAACATCTCTCAAAAGATTCAAAATGATATGACCTATCCAGGACAAGTAAAGGTTACTGTAATACGAGAAACCCGAGCTGTGAACGTTGCCAAATAGAATTCATAAAAAATAAAGATAAAAAGCCTTGAGTACGTTACTCGAGGCTTTTTTTATTTTCTAGGGTGAAATTTCTCAACCACTGATTTTAAATACGATTTATCCAAATGAACATACACTTCCGTGGTAGTAATGCTTTCATGTCCTAGCATTTGCTGTATAGCCCTTAAATCGGCACCACCTTCTAATAAGTGCGTTGCAAATGAATGTCTAAGTGTATGTGGACTAATTGTTTTGTTTAAGTTGATTTTTACAGCCAAATCTTTTAAAATGGTAAAAATCATTTGTCGGGTTAGTCCTTTTCCACGTCTGTTTAAAAACAAGGTGTCTTCAAATCCTTTTTGTGCCAAAATTTTTGACCGAATTTGATGTATATAAAGACTAATGTATTTTTGAGCATTGTAATGTATGGGCGTAAGGCGTTCTTTATTGCCTTTTCCAACGACTCGGATAAAGCCTTCATCAAAAAACAAATCAGACATTCTTAAATTTACTAATTCACTCACCCGAAGACCACAACTGTACAAGGTTTCTATAAGTGTTCTGTTTCTTTCACCTTGAGGATGGCTTAAATCAATAGCGGCGATAAGCGTATTTATTTCATCTTCTGACAAGGTGTCTGGTAGTTTTCTTCCAATCTTTGGGCTTTCAATCAGTTCTGTAGGATTGTTTTTACGATAATCTTCAAAAATTAAGAAATCAAAGAAATTACGCAAACCTGAAATTATTCTAGACTGTGTCGTAGGCTGTACTTTTTTTGCAATTTCATATATAAATTGTTGTAAGACAGAAGCATCTATGGTTATGGGAGAAGTAGATATTTGATTTGTTTCTAAAAATAAAATTAGTTTTTGCACATCTCTTTTGTAATTTTCAACTGTATTGCCTGAAAGTCCTCTTTCTATTTTTAAAAAAAGTTCATAATCAATAAGTGCTTGCTGCCATTTCATAAACATTAATAGTTTTAAAAGAGGGGTTTTTTAATAGGTTCTTAAATAAAGGAAGGGTATCTTAGCCTTCATAAATAATACATAAATGTATGAAAATTCTAATAAGTTTTTTACTAGTATCGTTAATCGGTTTGACTGAATTAAAAGCACAGGACAAATCCTTTGGAGTTAGTTTTGGTTACCAGTATGTTGGGGCGATTGTTGACGGGGGTGGTTTTTCAGGTTTTGACGGAGCTTCTGGATACTATTTAGGTGTTTTTAAGAATATTCATGTTGTCGAAAAATTAAGCTTTCAGCCAGAAGTGCTTTTTAGTCAGACCTTTAGTAATGGAGAAAAAATGAACCAGATTATGCTCCCAATCATGTTAAAATACGAAATGACTCAAGGGTTTAGTATTCAAGGAGGTCCATTAGTTGGCATAGCTATTGAGCGTGTGCTAGGTGTCAAATCATTTGGAATGGCTTTTGCAATTGGAGCAGCCTATGATTTTTCTGAATCAATGTTTTTATCAGTTCGCTACGCGTTCGGCGTTTCAAACCAATTGGAAGATCAGGTTTTTCCAGGAATTACTGGAAGATATAATTATATTCAAGCAGGTTTAGCCTATCGATTTCTATAATTAAAATACGTTTCATATTTATCTGTTTTGCATTATAACTATGTAAAAAAAATGATGCATTTTTACAAAAAATAATGATATCATGAAAATAATAATAATAAACGGCCCTAATTTAAATTTGCTAGGCAAGAGAGAACCTGATGTTTATGGAGCAGAATCTTTTGACGTGTATTTTGAAAAGCTTAAAAAGGACTATTCTAAAGTGGAACTATCTTATTTTCAATCAAATATAGAAGGAGAAATCATTGATAAGCTTCATGAAGTTGGTTTTTCTTATGATGGTATTATTCTAAATGCTGCTGCTTATACGCATACTTCAGTGGGTATTGGTGATGCTGTTAAAGCCATTTCAACTCCGGTTGTAGAAGTGCATATTTCTAACATTCATGCTCGGGAAGAATTTAGACACCACAGTTTTATTGCAGCCAATGCAAAAGGAGTGATTTTTGGATTTGGATTGAAAGGTTATGCGCTGGCAATTGAAAGTTTTCTCTAATTATATGTGTGTATCAGAATCTATTTTTTAGTTTAATTCCAATTTCATTTTAATATCAGATCGCTCATACTGACAGTTTTCTTCTAGAGCGACTTCGATAAACCCAACTTTTTTATACAAATGTATTGCAGGGACTAATTTTCTATGTGAATACAATATTATAGAATCCCATTTTTTAGATTTTGAAAACGCTATGCAATGGTCAATTAACTTTTGCCCAATTTTTAAACCCTGGTATTTTGGAGAAACTGCCATTTTAGTCAGTTCATGACATGGGCCATGCTTCATAAGGGCCACCGTTCCAATAATTTCATCATTCATTTTTGCAAAAAACACATAGCCACCTTTATCAATAATATTAGATTTTGGATTACTCAAAACCTCTTGATCAAAAGGCTCTACATAAAAGAATTTTTCCAGCCACTCAACATTCAGTTGAAAAAAATCTTTGGAATATTGCAATTCGAAAGGGATAATCTCAATTTTTGGTATCATTTAAATTTTTTCATTAATTAAATCCATCATTTCGGCTTCTAAAGAAATAGCCTTCTCATATATTTTAGTTGCTCTTTCTAAGATATCATTGGCAAAATCTCTGTCTTTAATGTCTTTTGCATTGATTCGAACGTTAAAAAAAGCGCCAATCACCGCTGTTCTAGCACATAGGGCGCCGACCCCAGCATCAGATAAGGAGTTTTGCAGTCCTTTTCTTGCCATTTCCAACATGACCTCCATGGAGTTGCAAGCAGTAAGCATCACTCTGAATGGAATTTCAGTAGCGTATTTAGTAGCGTTTTCTATGACCTTTTTGCGTTCTAATATTTCTTTGTCATTTGACTTAGGCATTCTAAAACCTTCAATAATTTTATTAAATGCATTAGTGTCTTCATCAACTAAGAAAAGCAATTCATTTTTGTAGTGCTGACCCTTTTCTGCCCATTGAGAGAAATATTCCCATTGGTCATCCCAACCGGGTTTATGGGCAGATAAATTAGCAACCATAGTGCCTAGGGAAACTCCCAATGCACCCACATAAGCAGAAATACTTCCACCTCCTGGAGCCATAGATTCTGAAGCAGTTTCTTCTGCAAAATCTTTAACGCTAAAATCAATTAGTTTTTTTGCCTCTGAAGATTGCATTACATATTCTATAATTCGTTCTTTCGGGTTAAATGGTTTTAAATCATCTAAGCCTAATGATTTTACAGCTATTTTTATCTTTTCCTTTTCGCTAATCCCTAGCGAGCGCTCTTGTTTCTTTAGATAATAATCTGCGGCATCCAACATGGCATTTAATGGAACCAAACCGACAAGTTCTGAGCCAGTTACCCGCAAACCTCTTTTAGTTGCTGCTTTGACAGACTCATCAAAGGCTTCGTGCATTGAGGTAATGCTAATATTTGTTAAATTGTATGAAATCTGGGCAATCCCATATTCTTTTATAAACCAACCAATACCTTTTACGGCTTTTAATTTACCTGGAACACGAAGTGGTTCACCCAATTGATCTAATTGTACTTTACCTGTTATTGGATTTCCTTCTCGCAAAACGCGTCCTGCTTCTCTAATGTCAAAAGCTATGGCATTGGCCCTGCGGCTTGAGGTCGTATTCAAATTAACATTATATGCCACTAAAAAATCTCTGGCAGAAATCGCAGTTGCGCCTGATGTCATTGTCATAGAAGTGAATTCTTTCGGGCCAAAATCTGGTTTCCATTTAGGGTTGTTCAGTTTGTCTTTTAAACCTTCATATTCTCCTGAGCGAACAGCAGCCAAATTCTTTCTTTCTGGATTCGTGGCTGCATTTTCATAATAATAACCTGAAATACCCAATTCATTTCCAACCCGTTCTCCCAATAATCTTGCATATGTTGCTGTTTCCTCCATTGTAATATTTGCAATTGGAACCAAGGGGCAAACATCGGTTGCTCCAAAACGAGGATGCTCTCCTGAATGCTTGCTCATATCTATTAACTCAGAAGCTTTTTTGATTAATCTGAATGCAGCCTCTATTACACTTGCTGGATCACCAACAAAAGTAATAACGGTTCTGTTTGTTGCTTTTCCTGGATCTATGTCTAATAATTGAACTCCTTCAACAGTCTTCACACTATTTGCAATGGTATGTATCTTTTCTAAATCTCGACCTTCACTAATGTTTGGTACACATTCAATAATTTGTTTGTTCATAACTATATTTTATGTTCTCTTCAAAAGTAAAAGATTCGTTTAAATTATTACGATTTAAATAGGAAAAAAAGAAAAACCTATTTATTATGTTGTATTTGTTATTCTATGCTTTATGAAATGAGTTTTAAAAATAAAAACGTTTTAATAACAGGTGGTCTAGGCTTTATTGGCTCAAATTTAGCTATAAAATTGGTTGAGTTAGGAGCAAAGGTTACTTTAATCGATAGCATGATTCCAGAATATGGGGGCAATCTTGAAAATATAGCCGTAATTAAAGAACAAATTACTTTAAATTTTTCTGATGTTCGAGATGATTATTAGGCCAGGATTAACAGGTTGGGCTCAAGTGAATTATCCCTATGCAAGCACAATTGAGGATCAAGAAACAAAATTGAGGTATGATTTGTATTATATCAAAGAGCAAAATTTTTTCCTTGATTTTAAAATTATAATTAAAACAATTACTACAGTTTTATTTTTTAGAGGTCAATAGGCAGTTCTTTAGCAGCCAACTATACCGAACCATCAAAAGCACTAAAAAAGGGAGTACGGCCTTCGGCATTAACTGAATCTTTAAGATCCAGATACTGGCTGCGCTAAATATTAGTAGTATTAAGAACATAAGATAGTATTTAAACCACTTTTTCTCTACTGAATTTTTTAAAATAAACGCCACAAATACATTCGGAGCAAAGGCCCATAAAATATTAAAATTGTTAGGAGTAGTGCTATGGTCTGTAAGGAACCATAAAAAGCAAATAACGAAACCTAATAGGCCAGTCGAAAAGAACAAAATAAAATCAAGACGAGTAGAGATGATCTTATTTTTGAAATCTTGATAGGTGATAAATAGCCCAATGAATAAAATCCCTATAAAAAATAATAAAGGACTCATCGTTTCAGGAATCACCTGTAATTCTTCATAATTTAAAAGAGTTCTAGTTTGTTTTACTAATTTTTCATTCTTCCCATTGTTTTTTATGGTTGCATACTCAAAAGCACTAAAAATATAGTCAGGTAAATACAAATAGTCTTGAGGTTCAGCAATTTTATCTAATTTGCTTCCTAATGCTAAATTAATTCCAAAACTACCCCAAGTATTCCATGGAATTTCAGAATTCATTAATTGTCTTAATGATTGTTTTGAACCAACATATTTAGCATTAAACTCAACCTTGTCTTTTAATATAAGTTTTGTGATTTCCGGGATTTTGGTTGCACAGTTGTTGAAAAATGGATCATAAAAATAGGAGGCATTTTCTGGCCTTGCATTTCTTTCTAAATATTCAAAGAATTGTTGTTTCTGGGAAAGATTTAAATTTAGGATTTGTTCCTTTATCCAACGCCTATCGTTTTGATAGGATCTAACAAAAAGAGGAAAAGGGTAACTCTGTAATTTATAGAGCATTTTACCTTTTGTGAAATTTAAATAAAAATTGGGAGCATCAAAATCAAAAATTCCATAATTATAGGCCAAATCAAAGCCCATATTTTTATCAATGATTCGAATTGTACTATGTCCAAAACCCTCATAGAGTTCATTTCCTGGGCCAGCGGTAATGACACTTACTTCTGCAGCTGAAGTTAATTCTAACTGCTGAGACCAACCATTTTGAGTCCAAACAAAGAGACTTAAGAGTAGGGTGTTTATAATAATGTTACAAAATTTACCTATAAAATGCATAATCAAATTTTATTGAAAAAATGTTTGAAAATAAAGCATTCCCAACACTCCCTATATTTGTAAGGGCATAATCAATTCGGATGCCTCTGTAAACAAATCCAACTCCTATATTGGGTTGGAAAGAAGTTGAATTCGAACCATCAAATTCAGTAGTTTTTTGGATATTACCAATTCCAGCCCTCAAAAAGACTAGCTTTGAATAGTCCAATTGCAAACCAAGCGTCGGTTCTATGCTAAAGCCTTCAGCAGCAATGATATCATTTGTTTGGGCAAATCGCATGTTTAAATCGAGTTCTGTCATTAAATGAAAATCTTTTCCTAGTAAAAAATCACGAGCTACTCCCAATTGAATTTTTGGTTTAGTCATTTCAATTTTTTCTGGTAATTCTTGATTTTTACCAGGAATTGCAGCTTTTATAAGCTCAAACTTCTCTTGGTTAAAGCTCCATGAATTGTAAGTAGTGGTAATGTCTCTAACAACCAAACCAAATTTCCATTTTTTTCGCTCAAATTGCAATCCCAGATCAAAACCAAATCCCCAAGAATTTGCAAAATCTCCAATTATTCTTCGAATTATTTTTGTAGTTACACCAAAATACAAGTCTTTTCGGATGCTATTTCTTGCATAAGCAATGCTAAAAGCATAATCAGCTGCTGAAAACAAACTAATTTTATCATAATTAATATTTCCCTGACTATCAATTAGTTCTGTGGTATTTAAAATATCATCAACACCAAATCGAATTACGGAAAACCCTAAACTACTCACCGCATCTACGGGCATAGCAAAGGCTGCAAAGTTATAATTAGCGATTCCGGCAAAATAGGATGCGTGCATTAGAGAACCTTGATAATCATTAACAGCAGCTAGTCCAGCCGGATTCCAATACATGGCATTTACGTCCTTACTAGTAGCAACAACAGATTTACCTAGGCCCAGAGAGGCAGCATCTACACCAATATTGAGAAACTCATTGGAGTAATTTCTAAAATTTTGCCCTGTTAATGGCAAAATAATAAACAAAATTCCGACTGTAATTAATTGTTTCAATGTATACATCTAATGGCTACAAATATGATCATTCTTAGTTAAATAACATTAATCTTACTCAGATATTGTTGTAATAATGTCTATTCCTATATGTTCTTTAATAAATCGGTGAATCCTATTTTCTAACCATCTGCTTTCACTTTGTTTAAAGCTGCTTACAAAGCCTACATGACCGCCGTAATTTGTTACTTCCAGAAAAAAAGTATCAGAACTACTAGCTTCTTCAAATGGATAACAAGCAGGTCCTAAAAAAGTATCATCTTTTGCGTTAATAAGTAATGTAGGCTGTTTTATTTTAGAGAGATAAGGCTTTGAACTTGCCTTTTTCCAGTAATCTTCTGGGCTATCAAAACCAAAAACAGGTACGGTATATAATTTTTCAACATGCCTTAATCGACTTGCTTTAAACAGCAATTCTTTATTTAGCTGAAATTCTGGGAATTTATGAGCCTTTTCTAAGATTTTTAGTCGCATCGTCTTTAAAAATTCCTCTAAATACAATTTGTTTTTTAGTTTATCCAGTTCTTGTTCAGAACTTTCGATATCTATAGGGACAGAAACCGCTATTGCACCTTTAATTCGAGGAGACAATTGATGGGAGAACTCCCCCATATATTTAAGGGTTAAATTTCCCCCTAAACTAAATCCAATAACGAGTATATTTTGGTGCTTATGTTTTTCTAAGAGATGATTGACTACAAAATCAACATCTTCAGTTTTTCCGCTGTGATAGGTTCCTAATAATAAATTATCTTCTCCGCTGCAACCTCTTAAATTCATTGAAACAGCATCAATTCCATTTGCGTTCAGTTCATTCGTTACAGACAGCATGTATTTAGACACAGAACTCCCTTCTAATCCATGTATGAGCAGTGCTAGGGTGTTAGAGCCCACTATAGAAAAATCTAAATCGATAAAATCACCGTCCCAAGTTAAAAGGCGTTCTCTTTCATACTCGTATTTTTCTTTCATAAAAAGAGGGCGATACATGGTGTTGAAATGCCCATTTCTAAATGGAATACTTGGATTGAATTCAGAGGTAAGTATTGGCATATGTTAAAGGAAAAATTAGCAATTTATTCTTAACAAAGATGATAAAAAAATAAAGAATTGTAAAACAGACAAAAGGATTTCTTATTTTAGCTGTTCAAAATACCTTAGACTATGCAAATTAAAAAACACATACCAAACGCACTAACCTTGGCCAATTTATTAGCTGGATCAGTTGCCGTCATTTCCGCAGCAAATGGTGATTATGAAACTGCTGGTCTTTTGGTAATATTGGGTATATTCTTTGATTTTTTAGACGGATTCGCTGCACGTATGTTAGGGGTTTCTGGAGAATTAGGAAAGCAATTAGATTCTTTGGCTGACATGGTTACAAGCGGTGTTGTGCCTGGTGTTGTCATGTTTAGTTTATTGCAAGAAAACTCATTGAATAGATTCAATGGCGCATTTGATCCTTTACAAATTGCATCTTTTAGTACAGGATATTTGCCTCATATAGGCTTTATTTTAACACTTGCGGCAGGATATCGTTTAGCAAAGTTTAATATTGATACGCGTCAGTCAGAGACTTTTATTGGAATGCCTACACCAGCAATGAGTTTGTTTGTGATTTCCTTGCCTTTAATTGTAGATCATTCAAATAATCAATTTTTCATCAATTTAATTCAACATAATTATTTTTTAATAGGGGTTACTTTGGTGTTGAGTTTTTTAATGAATGCTGAAATTCCTTTATTTTCGTTAAAATTTAAAGATTATACACTGAAGAAAAACCTTCTAAAATACATTTTTTTAGTAAGCTCATTATTGCTAATTGTGTTCTTAGAGTTTATAGCGATTCCTTTAATAATCTTACTATATGTGTTATTATCATTAGGAAATAATGCAATGAAGAAAACAATTTAAAATTTTTTCTTTTTAAGCTCAAAATCTTTACCCAAATAGACTTTACGTACCACTTCATCAGCAGCTAGTTCTTCTGGGGTTCCTTCTTTTAAGATGGATCCGTTATACATTAAAAAAGTTTTGTCTGTAATAGCTAGGGTCGCTTGTACATCGTGGTCAGTAATCAGGATGCCAATATTTCTATTTTTAAGTTGGGCAACGATACTTTGAATATCTTCGACTGCAATTGGATCAACCCCTGCAAAAGGTTCATCCAACAAAATGAATTTTGGATCAGAAGCCAAACATCGAGCGATTTCGGTTCTTCTTCGCTCTCCTCCAGATAATAAATCCCCCTTATTTTTTCGAACATGCCCTAAACTAAATTCTTCGATTAAAGATTCTAGTTTTTCGTGGCGTTCTTTTTTTGATCTTTTGGTAAACTCTAAAACAGATAAAATATTTTCTTCCACCGTTAATTTTCTAAAAACAGAAGCCTCCTGAGCTAAATATCCGATTCCTTTTTGAGCCCTTTTATACATTGGGTCTTTGGTAATCTCTTGATCGTCCAAAAAGATATGTCCATCATTGGGTTTAATCATTCCCACAATCATATAAAATGAAGTGGTCTTACCAGCTCCATTCGGGCCTAATAAGCCTACGATTTCTCCTTGAGAAACTTGTAAAGAAATCCCTTTGACAACCTTGCGATCACCATACATTTTTTGGATATTTTCTGCTCTTAAAATCATGTGCTACTTTAACGAATATCTGTTCTTTAATCCTTAAAGATAAAGATTTCTTAATGTTTTATATCTTAAAGAACTATTAAATAGTTCTACGCCTAGTTTGTTTCACGTTGTTGCTCTAAGGCCTCCCAAAACTCATAAGCTCTTCTTAAATGAGGAATTACGATGGTACCACCAACTAGTGTAGCTATAGACATAGTTTCCATCATTTCTTCTTTGCTTACGCCATTTTTAAAGGCGGTTTCTAAATGATAGGCAATACAATCATCACAACGCAATACTGCAGAGGCAACCAAACCTAATAATTCTTTGGTTTTAACAGATAAATGCCCTTCACTATAGGCATTGGTGTCTAAATTAAAAATTCTTTTAATTACCTTGTTATCTGCACTCAAGAGCTTATCGTTCATCTTTTGACGATAGGCATTAAACTCTTCAACTTTATTTGGCATTTTTTTCTTGTTTTTTAACGACTATACTTGCAATATAAATACTTACTTCATATAAAATAACAATCGGAATTGAAACGATTATTTGGGTACCTACATCGGGTGGAGTAATAATTGCTGCTAATATTAACACTAGAACAAAGGCATGCTTGCGATATTTTCTCAAAAACTCTGGAGTTACCAAACCTATTTTTGCTAGAAAATAGATTAATACAGGCAATTCAAATATTAATGAAACTCCTAATAAGGTATTTGTAATTAAACTGATATAGGAGTTCATAGTAAAATTATTGACAATCATATCACTAATTTGATATCCGTAAAAAAAGGATACTGACATTGGTGCAATAACGTAATAACTAAACAAGACACCAATAAAAAATAATAGGGATGCAATAAGCAGAAACCCTCGAGATCTTTTTCGCTCATTTTCGTGAAGTCCAGGAGCAATAAATCGCCACATTTCCCATAAAATATAAGGGAAAGAAACAATGACTCCTAAAACAAAAGAAATCCATATGGAACTCATGAACTGTTGAGTTAATTCTAAAGCTTGTAATTTTTGAGGAAAATCCACATTACAAAAACCACTTTCGACACCGATACTTGCAAACAGCTTGCATAATACTTCATAGGTAATAAAATCTGGCTTTAAATGCGCAATAAGAAAGCTATCAAAAACAGTTTTTTGGAAAATAAATGCCACAATAGCTACTAGCAAAATTGCCATGGAGCTGCGTACCAAATGCCATCTCAATTCTTCCAAATGTCCTAAAAATGACATTTCTTTCTGTTGCTCGCTCATTTAAAAAATACCTTCTTTAATCAAATCATGTAAATGAACTACGCCCATATACTGATCTTCTTCATTGGTCACTAAAATTTGTGTAATGTCAAAATTTTCCAAAGCATCCAAAGCATCAATAGCCATGGCGTTTAAGCCAATTGTTTTAGGACTTGGTGACATGATGTCTTTTGCACTTAAATTTGCAAAACTATCGTTTTTTGTAAGCATTCGTCGAATATCACCATCTGTAATTATTCCAACAATACCATTATTTTCTACTACAGCAGTAACTCCAAGCCTTTTTTCAGTGATTTCAACAATAACATCTGTGATGGAACTGTTTTTTAAAACTTGAGGCTTCTCATTATTTTTAATCAAGTCAGACACTCTAAGGTATAAACGTTTGCCTAAGGCACCACCAGGATGGTATTTTGCAAAATCCTTGCTAGTAAATCCTTTAAGATTTAAAAGGCATACCGCTAGTGCATCACCCATTACCAATTGAGCAGTAGTACTAGTTGTTGGGGCAAGGTTGTTTGGGCATGCTTCTTTTTCTACATAGGTGTTTAGGCAAAAATCTGCATTAGATCCTAAAAAAGAATCAGGATTACCTGTAATCGCTATAATTTTATTTCCGTAATTCTGAATTAAAGGGACCAAAACTTTTATTTCTGGAGTATTACCACTTTTTGAAATACAAATAACAACATCATCATTTTGAATCGTTCCTAAATCCCCATGAATGGCATCTGCAGCATGCATAAAAATAGCTGGAGTTCCTGTAGAGTTGAAAGTCGCAACAATTTTTGTTGCAATGATGGCACTTTTACCAATTCCAGTAATAATTACTCGGCCTTTAGAATTTAATATAAATTTAACGGAATTCTCGAAATTTTCGTCAATTAAATTTGATAAATTAGCGATAGCATTACTTTCTAAAAGTATGGTTTCTTTTGCGTTTGCTATAATAGAGTTAGAATCTTTCAAGATTTATTGTTTTAGTAAAATAAAAAAAAGTCATATCTTTAAATTGAAATAGAACATGCCTTTTTAGGTACTACAAATTTACTATAAATAATCGTAGAGCCAAACCTAAATTTTTGGTTTTTAATCATCTTGGAGTCAATCTTAGATTGCAACACTGCACATGAGTGAAGAATTAGATTTATATGGTCCTTTAAAAAAGTTTTTTGGTTTTAGCAAATTCAAGGGCTTGCAAAAGGAAGTTATTCAAAACGTCTTAAATAAAGAAGACGTTTTTGTAATCATGCCTACTGGTGGAGGTAAGTCACTTTGTTATCAGTTGCCTGCTCTTATGAGCGAAGGCACCGCTATTGTGATTTCACCCTTAATTGCACTAATGAAAAATCAAGTAGATGCAATTCGTGGAATTTCTGAAAACCATGGAATAGCACATGTTTTAAATTCCTCCTTAAATAAAACAGAAGTAAATCAAGTAAAAAAAGACATTGAAGTTGGAATAACGAAGTTGTTATATGTTGCTCCTGAATCCTTAATCAAAGAAGAATATGTTAATTTTTTAAGGAAACAAAAAATTTCATTTGTCGCTATAGATGAGGCACATTGTATATCTGAATGGGGTCATGATTTTAGACCAGAATACAGAAATTTAAGAAATATTATAAAGGAAATTGATAATGTTCCAGTTATTGGTTTAACTGCTACTGCTACTGAAAAGGTTCAAGAAGACATTTTAAAAACCCTAGGTATTACCGATGCTAAAACGTTTAAGGCATCATTTAATAGACCTAATTTATTTTATGAAGTTCGACCGAAAACAAAAGAAGTTGATAAGGACATCATTCGATTTGTGCGTCAATATGTAGGAAAATCAGGAATTATTTACTGTCTTAGTAGAAAAAAAGTAGAGGAAATAGCTCAAGTTTTGCAAGTGAATGGAATTAAAGCAGTGCCGTATCATGCGGGTCTAGATGCCAAAACTCGTGTCAAACATCAAGATATGTTTTTGATGGAAGACTGTGATGTAGTTGTTGCTACCATTGCTTTTGGAATGGGGATTGACAAACCTGATGTTCGCTTTGTAATCCATCACGATATTCCAAAAAGTTTAGAAAGTTATTATCAGGAAACTGGTAGAGCAGGTAGAGATGGTGGAGAAGGGTATTGTTTGGCTTTTTATGCCTATAAAGACATAGAAAAACTAGAAAAATTCATGGCGAGCAAGCCTGTTGCAGAACAAGAAATTGGGCATGCCTTGTTACAGGAAGTCGTAGGATATGCCGAGACTTCGATGAATAGAAGAAAGTACCTTTTGCATTATTTTGGAGAGGAATTTGACGAGGTAAACGGGTTGGGCGCCGAAATGGATGACAACACTAAAAATCCTAAGAAAAAGCTTGAGGCGAAAGAACAAGTGGTCCAGCTTTTAACTGTGGTTAAAAAGACCAATGAAAAATACAAATCAAAAGACATTGTTTCTACTATTATTGGTAAAGAGAATGCTATGTTAACTTCGCATAGAACTCCAAGCAAACCATTTTTTGGAATTGGAAGCGATAAAATAGACAGCTATTGGATGGCCTTGATTCGGCAAGTATTAGTGGCTGGGTATTTAAGAAAAGAAATAGAACAATATGGGGTTTTAAAAATGACCCCAATGGGCTTGGAATTTCTTAAAAGCCCTGTTTCTTTTTTGATGACAGAGAATCATGTGTTTAATACAGAAGAGGATAACTCAATTATCACAAATTCAAAAAGTAGTAACCAGATTAGTACAGATGAAAATCTAATAAAACTTCTAAAAGATTTAAGGAAGAGCATTGCTTCTAAACACGGAGTTCCGCCTTTTGTTGTTTTCCAAGATCCATCTCTAGAAGACATGGCTTTAAAGTATCCTATTTCTTTTGAAGATTTAACAGCTGTTCATGGTGTTGGAGAAGGGAAGGCTAAAAAATACGGTAAGGAGTTTATCCAATTAATTGCAGATTATGTAAAAGAGAATGATATTTTAAGACCCGATGATTTGGTCGTGAAAAGCACAGGCGTAAATTCTGGCCTTAAGCTATATATTATTCAAAATACAGATAGAAAATTGCCTTTAATTGATATCGCACAATCGAAAGGTTTGGGAATGGATGAATTGATTAAGGAAATGGAAGCAATCATTTTTTCTGGAACAAAACTAAATATAGACTACTCCTTGGACGACCTGCTAGATGAAGAGCAACAAGAAGAAATTTTCGATTATTTTATGGAGGCAAAAACGGATAAAATTCAAGATGCTTTGGATGAGTTTGACGGGGATTATGATGAAGAGGAACTTCGATTAATGCGTATCAAATTTATCAATGAAGTGGCCAATTAAGATTAGCTCAAGGTAAAAATAGTCAACAAAATTCCAAACAAAATAGCAATAAATTTCTGTAGATTAAAGCTGTGATTTTCAGAGCTTTCAAATAGTATTATTGTGGAAATATGTAAAAATACTCCAATTATTAAAGCGGTTATTTCAGTGTGGTAATTTGTAAAGAAAGGAATGTTTTCCGCAAGTAAAACTCCTAATGGACTCATCAAAGCAAAGCCACCTAGAAAAAGAATTATTTTAGCTTTTGAATACTTCGCATGGATTAAAAAGGTAGTCAATACAATGGCAATTGGAATTTTGTGAACAACGATTGCCCAGAGCAAATTTGCATCTTCCATATGTATTGGAATTCCTTCAGAAAAGGCATGAATACACAAACTAATGAACAATAAAACTGGAAAAGTATCTTTATTAGAATGAATGTGGATATGACCATGTTCTGCTCCCTTAGAAAATGATTCCAAGACCGATTGAATCAAGATACCCGCCAGAATAAATATTCCAATGCGCATATTTTCTTTATGTGAATGCTCATAAACTTCTGGAACCAAATGCAAAATAGTTACAGAGAGTAAATAGGCCCCACTAAAGGATAATAAGAGGCGAATAATCTTTTTGCCGGGTTTAAATAATAAGACCATTAAAGTCCCTATGATGACAGAAGAAATTAATAAAATATAGGTCATGACACTACAAAAATTAAACGTTTAGAACTTTCAAGATCAAAATCTTCTAATTGGTATGATCCAAAGATATGCTTTATTTTGAATCCAGCTTTTTCAAAATAATTCAAAAACTTATCCATATCTATGTATTTTACTTTCTCTATATAGCAGTGGTTTTTCTGTTCGGCAAAAAAATTAATTTCTTTTGTGATAAAGCCATTCTCAATTTTTCTACTAATATGAAATTCAATCCCATCAACTGTTTTAATTTCTTGAGAAATGAGATGTTCCTTTACATAATGAACGTTTAAAAAATCGATGACAGCAATTCCATTTTGCTTTAAGCCATCTTTAAAATTCTTTAAGACTTCAATATCTTGAATGTCATCATCAAAATAACCGAAACTTGTAAAAAGATTTAAAATAGCATCAAATTTTAGTTTAAAAGGATGACGCATGTCCCAAACCTCAAATTTTAATTGATCATTTTCAAATTGTTTGGCATACTCAATGCTATTCGAAGATAAGTCGGCTCCAATAATCTTATAACCAAGTGAATATAGATAGACGGCGTGTCTTCCTTTTCCGCAAGGGATGTCGAGAATTTCTGAAGTTTGATTTAATTGCAACCTTTGTGCAATATTTTGCATAAAAAACTCAGCTTCTCCATCATCTCTGTGTTTATATAGGATGTGGTAATACGGTGTGTTAAACCAAGAAGTAAACCAGTCTTGTTGTGTTTCCATAAGCCAATTATCTAGCAAAAGTACAGAAATATCTAAGGAAATTCAGTTTTTTTTTTCAGAATGAAAAACTAGCTTGCTTCCCTAAGTTTTCCTAAATTTAAATGTATTTTTGCATCAGAAACAAGTAGGATGAATAAAGATTTTAAAATGGTGGCCACCACCATGTTTGGCTTAGAAGAGGTATTGGCAACAGAGCTTAAAAATTTAGGGGCTCAAGAAGTAACCGTAGGAGTAAGAAATGTTTCCTTTAAGGGTGATCTTGGGTTTTTGTACAAAGCAAATATTGGCTTAAGAACTGCTATTCGAATTTTAAAACCAATTAAATCATTCAAAGTTTATGACGAGGAAGATTTATATAATGGACTTCAAAAAATAAAT
Organism: Polaribacter sp.; assembly: GCA_965659055.1. GTDB lineage: Bacteria > Bacteroidota > Bacteroidia > Flavobacteriales > Flavobacteriaceae > Polaribacter. The sequence continues at coordinate 1,063 of CBFHUV010000009.1, read as the reverse complement.
TGGGAGGACTATTTAAATGTTGATGGAACTTTTTCTATTGGGGCGGTTGTAAATTCTAAAAACTTCACAACTAATTCACATTATATTTCTTTAAAGTCTAAAGATTCCATAGCAGATTATTTTCGCCATAAATACAGCAGGAGACCGAATGTAGATTTGAATTATCCAGATTTAAAGATTCACGTGCATATTCAAAAAGACTTGTGTACAGTTTCTTTAGATTCTTCAGGAGACTCTTTGCATAAAAGAGGTTATAGAAGTGCTACAAATATTGCCCCGATTAATGAAGTATTGGCGGCAGGTTTGGTTTTGCTTTCTGGATATACCGGTGACGAAAATTTTATAGATCCAATGTGTGGTTCGGGTACAATTTTAATAGAGGCTGCAATGATCGCCAATAACATACCGGCCAATATCAATCGAAAGCATTTTGCATTTGAAAACTGGAAGGATTACGATGAGGATTTGTATTTTTTAATTCAAGATGTCTTACTAAAAAAAATAAGAAGCTCTCATTTTAAAATTATGGGTTTTGATAAGGCTCCTTCTGCTGTTCAGAAAGCAAAAGAGAATGTTGTAAATGCTAATTTAGATGAATTTATTGGGATTCACCATGTTAATTTTTTCAATTCAAAAAAAGAAGTATTTGGTAAAACCACCATTTTGTTCAACCCACCTTACGGCGAGCGGTTGAGTTTAGACACTGTAGAGTTTTATAAAAAAATAGGGGATACCTTAAAGCATGGATATCCTGATTCTACAGTATGGTTTATCACTTCAAACCTGGAAGCTTTAAAACACGTTGGTCTAAGAACCTCAAAAAGAATACCGTTAAAGAATGGCGATTTGGATTGTCGTTTGGTGCGATACGACATGTATTCAGGCACGCGAAAAATAAGAGACGATGAGCGAGAAGTGCACGATGATACTGCTGAAGAATCATAGCTGTAGATAGAAAAAAGAGAATAAAACTAGCTTTTTTACGCTTTAGAAATAAAGATAAAATACGTAAATTTGCACTTGAAAATTTGAGCGTACAAAGATGAAAATATCATACAATTGG
>CBFHUV010000008.1:0-35923 GCA_965659055.1 Polaribacter sp. | reverse complement strand
TTCCTGATAATGCCATTGCCATTGCGATAGTAAAAGCTTTGGGAAACCCCATTGTTTCTACTTCTATTCATGATGATGATGACATTATAGAATACACAACTGATCCAGAATTAATTTTTGAGAAATGGCAACACAAAGTTGACCTGGTTATCGATGGTGGATATGGAGATAATGAAGCTTCCACAATTATAGATTTAACAAATGATCAGCCTGAAGTAATTCGAGAAGGGAAAGGAAGTTTAGACGTCCTTTAGCTTGTTATTTTAGATCTTTAAATCTGTTTTTACACAAAACAAAGTGCTGCCATACAATGGAAGTATGTTGGTAATAATCTAATTTCTTTTCTAATTTTTTACGTTTCTTCAAAAAGCGATAAAAGTTTTTGTACAGACTTAAATGAGCCTTTAAAATTGCCCAAGTGTGAATAGGCCTTAGCTCTAGGATAAACTTCAACCCAGCAACACCGTCAAGAATTAAACGAGAAAAAACAACCATTAAAAACCATTTTTTTGGAACATTTTTTACAATGTTTAAAAGGCTATTCCTAAAATTTAAATAGGTTTTTGTAGGATTGCTTTCCTGAAGAGTAGCGCCACCAACATGATAGACTGTGGAGCTGCCGACATATTTGATGTCATAACCGAGGTTTTGGGTACGCCAGCACAAATCAATTTCTTCTTGATGGGCAAAATAATCTTCATCAAAACCTTCTAATTGATGATATACTGAAGAACGAATACACAAACAAGCACCTGACGCCCAAAAAATGGGAACAGTGTCATTAAATTGTCCCTCGTCCGTTTCTAATTTATTAAAAATGCGTCCTCGACAATAGGGATAGCCTAAAAGGTCAACAAAACCCCCACCGGCTCCAGCGTATTCAAAAAGACTTTTGTTTTTATAATCTAATAATTTTGGCTGAATGATTGCGGTATTGGCTTCAACTTTAAACACACTTAGGATTGGTTCTAACCAATTTTCGCTTACTTCGATATCTGAATTTAACAGACAATAAATATCAGCATCAATTTGACATAAGGCATCATTATACCCTTTCGCAAAACCACCATTCGCAGCATTTTCTACAATTTTAACACCTGGATAATAGGTGTTTAAATAATGTATAGAATCATCGGTAGAGGCGTTGTCAGCAACATAAATTTCGGCACCTTTCGGGCTAAAATTTATGACAGAGGGTAAAAATTCTTCTAAAAGCTTTTGACCGTTCCAGTTTAATATGACAATGGCTGTTTTCAAGTTTGCAAACTTACATTTTAAATCTTAATATGAATTGTAACAATTTGTTAATTTGCTATTTATATGCAGGAAGTTCAGCTAAAAAAACATAGCTCTCTTTTTCGAAATCCATTTTGCAAAAATAATGAGTCATCCCATTGGATACCATCAGGTAGCTAGCATTCAATTTTAGGTTGTAACGTGCTATTTGATCAAAAGTATCTTGTGTTATTGGAATATGAGGTGCTTTGCATTCTACAATTAGGTGTGGCAAGCCCATTTGATTAAAAACAAGAATATCAGTTCTCTTTTTTTGATTGTTTACCGTTAGTTGCTTTTCTAAAGCAATTAGACCACTCGGATATTTTTTTTCATTTAATAAATACTTTACTATATGTTGACGAACCCACTCTTCTGGCGTTAAAACAAAATATTTTTTTCTCAATATATCAAAAATAAGCGTTTGTTTTTCGTTACTTTTGAGCTTGAAATTGTATGTGGGAAGATTGAGTACTTGCATCAATCAAAAGTAAGAAAATGGACGCAATAAATTCTATAGTAGCTGAGATTAAAAAGAAACAGTTCAAGCCTATTTATTTTTTAATGGGTGATGAACCTTACTATATAGATGAAATTTCCAACCTTATAGAGAAAAGCGTACTCGATGAAACAGAGAAAGGCTTTAATCAAATAGTAATGTATGGTCGAGATGTGAGTATCGACGAAATTATCTCTGCTGCCAAACGCTATCCGATGATGGCAGAATATCAAGTCATTATTATTAAAGAGGCCCAAGACCTAAGCAGAACTATTGAAAAACTAATTGATTATGCAGAGAATTTGCAGCCTACTACTATTTTAGTTGTTAATTACAAGTATAAAAAACTAGACAAGCGTAAAAAATTACACAAAGCCATTGAGAAGGTTGGCTTAGTTTACGAAAGTAAAAAACTGTATGAAAATGATGTATCCGAATGGATACGCAGAGTTTTAGGGGGTAAAAATTATAAAATTGAACCCAAAGCTGCAATTATGCTGGTTGAATTTTTAGGGACTGATTTAAGTAAGATCAGCAATGAACTTACCAAATTGACTACTATTTTACCCGTAGATACCATTATTTCTCCACATCATATTGAAGAGAATATTGGGATTTCTAAAGACTTCAATAATTTTGAGTTGCGAAAAGCCTTGGGTGAGAAACAAATTGTAAAAGCGAATAGGATCATCAATTATTTTATAGAAAATCCAAAGAACAATCCATTGGTGATGACCATTTCATTATTGAATAGTTTTTTCACACAACTGCTGTTGTATCACGGTTTGCCCACTAAAGACAAAGCAACTGTAGCAAGAAGGTTAGGTATCAATATTTATTTTGTTGGTGATTATGTAACGGCAGCTAAGAATTATCCCATGCGTAAAGTTTCTCAAATTATTTCGTATTTAAGAGAGGCCGATGTAAAGAGTAAAGGAGTAGGTGCCAATCAATCGCAAGGAGATATCCTTAAAGAATTGCTATTTAAAATAATGCATTAAGGCTACTTACCTAGATAGGTTTAATAATTTTTTTGCAGCATTAAAAGGTGTTGTACTGCCTTTCTCTAAATCATCAATTGCTTCAGCCAATGCTTCTTTGACCAATTTATTAGAATAAAAATTCTGTTTTAATTGCTGTTCTATTGTCGCGAACAACCAATATGTATTCTGCTCTTGTCTTCTTCTATTAAAAGATGTATTATTTTTTGTTAGCTGTAAATATTCTTGAATCAATGCATCTATAGCATCAACCCCTTCGTTGTTCAATGCACTACAGGTTAAAACTTTTGGTTGCCATGTACTTTCTTTCGGAGGATATAAATGCAGGGCTCTATTAAATTCTACTTTGGCAATTTGAGCGTTTTTAATATTTTCTCCATCTGCTTTATTTATGACGATAGCGTCTGCCATTTCAATAATACCTCTTTTGATACCTTGCAACTCATCACCGGCTCCGGCTATTTTTAATAGCAAAAAGAAGTCTACCATAGAGTGGACAGCAGTTTCACTTTGGCCTACACCAACGGTTTCTATAATGATGGTATCGAAACCAGCAGCTTCACAAAGAATTATGGTTTCTCTAGTTTTTTGCGCTACTCCACCTAAAGAAGTTCCAGAAGGTGAAGGTCTTATAAAGGCATTTGGGTCTGTGACTAAGGCCTCCATTCGCGTTTTATCACCTAAAATACTCCCTTTATTGACAGAACTACTCGGGTCTATTGCCAGAACAGCTACTTTTTTGTTTTTTGCGGTTAGATAGGTTCCATAACTTTCAATAAAAGTACTTTTACCTACACCAGGAACCCCTGTGATTCCAATTCGAATCGATTTATTTGCATGGGGTAAGCATTGCTCTAAAATAGCATTTGCTTTTTCTTGATGACTCGCTTTTGTACTTTCCACCAGGGTAATGGCTCTGCTCAAAAATGGAATATTCCCATTTATGATCTCCTTGACATATTCATCTACAGAATGTTGCTTGTTTCGTGTTGCCTTTATTTTGTCCGCTGCAATTTTATTCGTGGTTTCTGGGGGAGAAACTCCGTCTACTTCATGAAGTGCTGATGTATTTTTTTTTGCCATTTCGAACGAAACCATAGAATATGTGTAAATTTATAAATAAAAATGTACCCAAAATGCAACACAGCCAAAAAAGTGTCGTCTCTAGGGTAAGAAAGTACAAATGAATCAAACAGTAGATCTACACAATCATTTGATTGAAGCTTGTAAAAATAATGATGCAAAGGCGCAAATGCACCTGTATGATCAATATTGCAAGGCCATGTGTTCCATTGCAAATCGCTATGTGAAGGATTTGCATGAGGCAGAAGATATCATGAATACTCAATTGTCATCAAACTCTTCTGGCCTAAAAATAAGTGAGTTATTGAGCAATGTTAAAATCAGTAATAAATTTGGTGAGTTAATGATTCTTGATATCAACTCGAATGCAGAGAATTGTGTTCTTGATCTCAATTTTTCTGAAGGGTTCATACATACGAAAAATGGCAGTAAGGACTTTCAAATTCTTCGAGCAAATGAAATTAATTCAGATCGTAATAAGGATAATTCATTTGGCTTAAGTGGAAACTTTTCACTCAAATCAAAAGGAATTATAATTACTGGGAAACAGAGTAGTATTCAAATTAAAAAGCAATAATTCTTTAAGGGAGTTGGACAAAATAATTTTCTAAAACTTCTTCGGCCAACTCATTTTCACTTTCCTTAAAACTCCCTATCTTTACAATTCTAAAATGAACTTAATTTCATGGAATTATATAAAGATAACCAACTTCATATATACAATTCTTTAAGTAAGACTAAAGAACTTTTTAAACCCTTAGCACCTGGTAAAGTAGGTATGTATGTTTGTGGACCAACGGTCTACAGCAATGTTCATTTGGGTAATGTAAGAACCTTTATGTCTTTTGATATGGTTTTTCGTTATTTATTGCATTTGGGATATACCGTTCGATATGTAAGAAACATTACCGATGCAGGACATTTAGAAAATGATGCTGATGAAGGAGAAGATCGAATTTCTAAAAAGGCACGTATAGAAAGCATCGAGCCAATGGAGGTTGTTCAGCGTTACACAGTTGATTTTCATGAAACCTTGGATCAATATAATTTTTTACCGCCGAGTATAGAACCTACAGCAACAGGTCATATTGTCGAGCAGATAGAAATGATTAAAGAAATCCTTGAAAAAGGATTTGCATACACAGTCAATGGCTCTGTTTATTTTGATGTCATTAAATACAATGAAAGTAATGATTATGGCATTCTTTCTGGTCGAAAAATAGAAGAGGCAATTCACAATACAAGAGCTCTTGATGGCCAATCTGATAAAAAGAATCCGCAAGATTTTGCCTTATGGAAAAAAGCAGAAGACAGGCATATTATGCGTTGGCCTTCTCCTTGGAGTAATGGGTTTCCTGGCTGGCACTTAGAGTGTTCAGTAATGAGTACCAAGTACTTAGGAGAGCAATTTGATATCCACGGAGGTGGAATGGATTTAAAATTTCCGCACCACGAATGTGAAATTGCACAATCACATACGTGTAGTGGGTTGCAGCCAGTACAATATTGGATGCATGCAAATATGCTCTTATTAAATAGTCAAAAAATGGCAAAATCTACAGGAAATTACGTTTTGCCAAAAGAAATTATAACAGGTGAGAATACAGTCCTAAGCAAAGCGTTTGCACCTAGTGTAGTTCGTTTTTTCAACATGCAAGCGCATTACAGAAGTATTCTAGACTTTTCTAGTGATGCACTGGAAGCTTCTGAGAAAGGGTATTATAAGTTGATGGAGGCATTACACACTTTGGACAACGTAGAGCGATCTACCAGCTCTACATTCGATGTAGCTCAATGGAAAAAGCAATGTTATGCTGCCATGAATGATGATTTTAATACACCGATTTTAATTGCACATTTATTTGAAGGTGTAAAATTTATCAATCAACTAAAAGAACAAAAGGGCCGTATTTCCGAAGAAGATTATACATTGTTTAAAGAAACCCTGCATGCTTTTATTTTTGATGTCATGGGTTTAACCAATGAAACAAAGCAGGACAGCTCTGATAAAATTGATGGTGTTGTAGCTCTTTTAATCAAACTTAGAAAGGAAGCAAGAGATAATAAAGATTGGGGGTTGTCAGATCAAATCCGTGATGAGTTGCTTGCATTGGGAATTCAGTTGAAGGATGGGAGAGAAGGAACTACTTATTCAATAAATTAAGTTGAAAAAGATTCTAACATACCCTTTAATTCTTTTGGTTCGTTTTTACCAAGCTGCCATATCACCCTATACACCATCAACATGTAGGTATACACCTACTTGTTCTCACTATACGATTGAAGCGCTGCAAAAACATGGATTGTTTCGTGGGGGTTGGCTAGCCATAAAAAGAATTTTTAGTTGCCATCCTTGGGGAGGACAGGGCTATGATCCAGTTCCAGAAAAGAATAAATAAGATATTTTGTCTCCTTGAGCGGAGTCGAGAGTCTTTTATACATAAGAAAAATTAATAGGTTTCGAGTGAATCGACCTGACAAACAAAATAGAGAGTATGAAAATTTTATCAATAGTTTGGGATCCTTCGTTAGGCATCGATTTGGGCTTTTATGTAATTAGATGGTATAGTTTAATGTTTGTATTGACATTTATCTTAGGCTTGCGTTTAATGAAAAAAATGTTTATCAATGATGCAATTCCTGTAGAGAAATTAGACCCACTATTTATGTATACTTTTATATCTATGTTGGTAGGTATGCGTTTGGGTGATGTATTTTTCTATAGTTGGGATTATTATCAACACCATTTGCTCGAAATTGTTTTACCTTTTAAAGAAAATGCAAACTCATCTGCACTGTTTGGATTAATCAAAGGATGGGAATTTACAGGATTTACAGGTTTTGCTAGTCATGGTGCGGCCATTGGAATTATTACGGCATTGTATTTTTACAGTAAAAAAATATTGCAAAAACCATTTTTATTTATTTTAGATAGAATGGGAATTATGGTTGCTTTGGCAGGTTTTTTTATACGATTTGGTAATTTTTTCAATTCTGAAATCTATGGAAAACCTACAGGAAGTAGTTTTGGGGTCATTTTTAAGGCTGCAGGAGAGACCGTGCCAAGACATCCAACACAGTTGTATGAGGCAATTAGTTATTTGGTCTTGTTCATTGTTTTATGGCAAATGTATTGGAAAACAAAAGCAAAAGAAAAATCGGGGTATTTGTTTGGGATTTTCTTCTCAGTATTGTGGTCTTTACGTTTCATAATCGAATTTTTAAAAGAACCTCAGGTGCAAAAAAGAGGAGAAGAGTGGATTTTCAGCCCTTTGAATACTGGACAAGTCTTGAGTATTCCTTTAATTTTAATAGGCTTATACTTCGTTTATAAAAAATCAAGACTTCAAGGCGAATAAGCGAATTTCCAATCCTATAAAAAGCTATACCTAACAAGATTTCTGTCTAAGTCTGTTCGATTAATATACTGGAACATAGCCCCAATTTTAAACTGTTTATTTAAAATATAATTTAAGGAAGCAGATCCTGAAAAGCTAAAGGAATCATTTTTCATTCTATGGATATTCCCAATTCCAGCGGATCCTGTAAACTCTATATTTTCATCGTTAAAAGTATTGCTAAAAGCAAAGCCAAAACCGACACCATACCTGTAATAATTATTTTCTATTGATGCTTTTTCAAATTCTGCATAGTAGATAAAATAGCCTAATTTGCGTTCTTTACCTGAATATTTAATTCGAGTTAGAACATCTAAAGTTCCTGCTCTGTTCCCAAGATCATCTCCAAACAAGAACAATTTAAAATCTTGATGAACAGAAACACTAATTGAGTTTTGGGAAAAGGTTAGGCCAGGGGTTAAAAAAAATGAAAGAAGAATTAGTCTTAAAAATCGTTTATACATACTGGGGAATATCTTGAACTAAAAATAAAAAAAATATCCCAACTTTTCGAAGAAAAGTTGGGATATTAAAATATTGTAATTAAGGCGTTTATCCTTTTACATTGTTTTTAAATTTATCAAATTTAGACTCTTCTTTTTTAGGCCAGCTATTGTTAGAAGTATCAACGTCTGCAGTTTCTAAATCTGGGTCTACTTTAAAGCTTTTTATTTCTTTAGTAGAAGCAAATACTCTAGAAACAGTATTGTCGTCTTTCATCCAAATTTGTGCTGGGAACGTTTGTTTTTCTGTGGTACCATCAGCATAGGTTAATTCTACGATAATTGGCATCACCAAACCTCCTGGTTTTTCAAATTGAACTTGATAGATAAACTGAGGAACCTCTTTCATGTTTTTCACATGTTTTGCCATTACATTTGCATTGGCTTCCTCTTTTTTGTCTGTCATGTACACCAATTCACCCATTCTTTCGAAATATGCTTTTGCTTGTGGGTTGGTTTTCATTAAATCTGAAATTCTTTGACTTGGCTTATCTGTCAAGTACAATTGTTTTACATCTTTAATACCAATATCAGATACATCTGTAGAATAGAACCAACCTCTCCAGAACCAGTCTAGGTCCATTGCAGAAGCATCTTCCATAGATCTAAAGAAATCAGCTGGGGTAGGGTGTTTAAACATCCAACGCTTAGAGTAGGTTCTAAATGCATGATCAAATAATTCTGGTCCCATGATTGTTTGTCTTAGCATATACAATCCAGCAGCAGGTTTGGTATAAGCATTAGGTCCAAATTGTTTTACGTAATCACCTTGAGACATAATAGGAGAAATATTGCTTTGGTCTCCACCCATATAACGAACGATATCTTTTGGTAAGTTTCCTGTATTGAAATTTGGATCATAAGCCAATTCTGCTAAAATCTCAACAAATGAATTTAATCCTTCATCCATCCAAGTCCATTGACGCTCATCTGAATTTACAATCATTGGGAAAAAGTTGTGTCCTACTTCGTGGGTAATTACCCCAATAGTTCTATCTCTTAGTCTATCAGAATAAGTTCCATCAGCTTCTGGTCTTCCAAAGTTAAAACAGATCATTGGATATTCCATTCCTTGATCTTCTGCATTTACAGAGATTGCTTTGCTATATGGGTAATCAAATGTCAATTTTGAATATTCAATTAAAGTGTTTGCTACAACTCTAGTTGAGTGTTTTTCCCATAATGGATTTCCTTCTTTAGGGTATAATGAAACAGCCATAACAGTTCTACCATTAATATTAACTGCCATTGCATCCCAAATGTATTTACGAGATGATGCCCAAGCAAAATCTCTTACATTTTTAGCATTAAAATGCCAAGTCTTACTCTTTTTAGCACGACCTTTTTCATTTTTTTCTGCTTCTTTTTGAGTAACAATCATTACTGGATTGTCAAAAGTTTTTCTAGCTTCTTCCCAACGTTTTTGTTGTTGTCTAGACAATACTTCTCTCTCGTTTTGTAGTTCACCTGTAGCGTCCAAAATATGATCTTCAGGAACTGTAATTTTAACGTCATAGTCTCCAAATTCTAGAGCGAATTCACTTCGTCCCCAAAATTGCATGTTTTGCCATCCTTCTACGTTGTCATAAACACATAGTCTTGGGAAAAATTGAGCGATGGTGTAGTTTTTGTTTCCATCAGGAAACTCTTCATACCCAGAACGTCCACCATCTTTACGATAGTTGTTTACCAAATAATTCCACTTAATTCTAAAATCAAAAGATTCTCCTGGTGCCAATGCTTTTGGTAAATTAACTCTCATCATAGTACTATTAATGATAAAAGATAATTTAGATCCATTAGATTCTACGGTCTCAATATTAAAACCAAAGCCTTTTCCATTATTCATATAAGTGCCCTGGAAGTTGTCAGGGGTAATAAAAGCAGAAGCTCCTGTAGATGTTGCTAAAGGAGTTTTAGAATCATCAGCTCTCATATTTTGATCAAGCTGAATCCATAAATAATCTAAATGATCTTTAGAGTTATTATGATACGTAATTTTTTCATCTCCGTAAATACGATTTGTATTTTCGTCCAAGCGAATATCCATAACATAATCAACTTTTTGTTGTGTATAGGTATGACCTGGTGCTCCAGAAGCAGTTCTATCGGTATTTGGCGAAGCCAAAAGATCCTTCATCTGTCTGAATTTGTTTTGATCGGTGTGTCCTTGCTGAGTTTTTTTCTTTGTAACATTATCTTGTGCAAAAGCACCTGTTACAATAAAAAATACAGAAAAGAATAATAATGCGAATTTTCTCATTGTGTGTATAATTGTTTTGATTATTAAAAATAATTAGTTCGGCTAATTACGATTTTATTTAAGGTAGGCTAATTTATGTTTTTTTTTTAATTAGAGGCTTTTACTACAAATGAAAAGAGACAAAATTGAATATATTTTGTCTCTTTTAGCATTTCTTTAACCTTTTATGTTCTTTTTAAACTGGTTGAATTTATTTTCTTGTTTTTTAGGCCAGCTATTGTTGGTTACATCTACATCTGCAGTTTCTAAATCTGGGTCTACCGTAATATTGGTAATTTCTTTATCAGAATAGATGGCTTTTGTTACCTCATTGTCGTTTAATCTCCAAATTTGAGCAGGGTAGGTTTTGCGTTCTTTTGTACCGTCTTTGTAAGTAAACTCTACAATAATAGGCATTACCAAACCTCCTGGTTTATCAAAAGTCACTTGGTAAAAGTATTTAGAGGTTGCTCTATCTTTTGCAGTAAATGCAGCTCCCTCTGTAGTGTCCTCTATAAAGCTTAAACGATCTTTATCAGCTGATTTTGTATAGTATTTTTTCACTTCTTTAATACCAATATCTGTTACATCGGTGGTGTAGAACCAACCTCTCCAAAACCAGTCTAAATCCATGGCAGAAGCATCTTCCATAGTTCTAAAGAAATCTGCAGGTGTCGGATGTTTAAATTTCCAACGTTGTGCATAGGTTTTAAAGGCATGGTCAAACAATTCAGGACCCATAACCGTTTGGCGTAATATCCACAAGGCAGTTGCAGGTTTTCCATAGGCATTGTTTCCAAAACTATAGATGTTGTCTCCTTTGGTCATAATAGGAGCAATTCTTGATTGATCTCCTGACATATAAGGAACAATATTTTTTGGCAAACCTCTACCTAAAGGATAATCTTTTTCGTAATCCATTTGAGCAAACATTTGTAAAAAGGAGTTTAGTCCTTCATCCATCCAAGTCCATTGACGCTCATCAGAGTTTACAATCATTGGAAAGAAGTTGTGTCCTACTTCATGAATAGTTACTCCAATCATTCTGTATTTTGTTCTATCAGAATAGGTTCCATCAGCATCTGGTCTTCCTGGATTAAAACAAATTTGAGGATACTCCATACCCATTTGCCCATCTACAGAAATCGCTTTATGATAAGGGTAATCAAAAGTGCGCTCTGAGTAGGTTTTTAAGGTTTGAGCAACGGCTTTGGTAGAGTGATCTCCATACAATGGATTTGCTTCCTTAGAGTAGTAAGAATAAGCCATTACTGTTCTACCATTAATATCAACAGCCATACCATCCCAAATAAATTTTCTTGATGTTGCAAAAGCATAATCTCTTACATTTTCAGCAAAGAACTTCCAAGTTTTTGTTTTCTTAGATCTATTTTTTTCAATTTTCTCTGCTTCTTTTTGAGTGTGAATCACTACAGGCTTATCAAAGCTTTTCTTTGCTTCAGCCAATCGTTTTTGTTGTGTTCTTGTTAATACTTCATTTTCATTTAATAGAACACCGGTGGCTCCAAGCATGTGATCGTCTGGAGTTGTAATGTTCACAGTAAAATCTCCAAATTCTAAAGCAAACTCACTACGGCCCCAAAACTGGTCATTTTGCCAACCCTCTACATTGTCATACACACATAGTCTTGGGTAAAATTGAGCAATAACATAGTTATTATTTCCATCTGCTGGAAAATGTTCATAACCAGATCGGCCACCTTGAGTTCTGTGATTGTTAATGGTATACCACCATTTTACGCTAAATTGAAAAGTTTCGCCAGCAGCCAATGGCTTTTCTAAGTTGATTCGCATCATCGTTTGGTTGATGGTATGCGACAACGGACTTCCATCGATATTGGTAACACTCATAATTTTGAAACCCCCATCAAAAGGCTTGTCTTCAAAACTCTTTTTATAATTGTCTTTGCTTACTTCTCTTGGAATTCTGCTTTGTTCTATGTCTGGTGATTTAGAATCTGCAGCTCTCATGTTTTGATCTAATTGCAACCACAAATACGGCAATTCATCTTCTGAATTATTATGGTAGGTAATGGTTTCACTACCTGTAATTTTTTGATTTTCATCATCTAAAACAATATCAATTGCATAGTCGACCTTTTGTTGGGTATACTTTACACCTGGAGCTCCAGAAGCTGTTCTTTGGCTCGTTGGAGTGGCTAGAACATCTTTTAGTTTTCTAAATTTATTTTGATTTGTGTGTCCTTGCTGTGTTGTTCCTTGTGCAAAGGAAGCTGTCACAATAAATACTAGCGAGAGTACTAGTAAACCGATTTTTTTCATGATGTGGTTTTTATTTAGGATTTAGTTAATTATTTAATAAGTGAGCACGGTGTGCTGTTTCTTTTTCGTTAGCAATACACTTTTATGTTTACCTTGAACCTTTGATTTTATGAGGTTTTGCTGTTCTGGGAAATCAGCAACCAAAAGACTATTGTCAATATCTATTTCCTTTACTGAGCTGATGTTTTTAATTTCTAGATAAAAATATACAATATCTCCGTCATATTCTTTTCCTACATACTTATAGGAAACTGATTCTCCATTTACTTTGAATTGAACATGGTCTTTTAGATAACTATAAAAATAGGTGTCAGAATCACTGATTTCATTCTTGGTTTTTAATTGAAATTTTTTATCGTGAAGTTTGTTTAAGGTACTTTCAATATCATCAATAAAAACATTGATAATAACCTCTATAGATTGATGCTTTTCATTGAATTCAATTTGGGTTAAACTCAAATAATATTTGTGTGCTATAAAGGCAAAAAGAGGCAGTACAAAAAGAAATAGAAGTGATTTTGATTTCATTGTTTTGTTTGATTAAGTAAATTTGAGAAATTATACCTTGCAAAGCAAGATTATTTCTGTTTTTCTATCATTTTAAGATAGTCGATACTCTCTTTCTTAAAAATCGTGATTAATTCTAACATCTTATCATCCTTATAAAGTTGTTCAACCCCTAAAAAACTACAATAATTTATAAAGTGTGGGTACTTTTCTTTGGGAATTTTTAAGGTTTTGAAGAAAAAGGCTTCCCCAAATCTATCCTTTAGTTTGTAAGATAAATTGCGTTTAAAATCTAATGATTTTAGTATGGCTTTTTTCTTTATAGAGGAGTTGTCAGGAATACCAACAGTTGCGATGGGCACTCCAGCAACTTTTGCTACAGGATCCGTCATCAATTGAGCATTCGGTGGTTTTTTGCTGTTGTCAAGAGGTAACTTTGATAAATCCATTTTAGAAAAATTGTAATAATCTTTATCTATCGATGGGATCGTGTCCGCTTGTTTTTTTACCATGTCATGGTTTAAAAAACCATTTAATTTCTTTTTTAATTCAACTTCATTCAATTCACTATTTAATTCTAACATGTATATAAGTAATTTGCCCTCCTTTATATTTGCAGGTGATATTTTAAATTTCTTTGTCTTGTATTGTACGTTTGAAATTTGCAGCCAATCTCCTAATTTTACTGGAATTTCAAAATGGCCTAGAGCATCAGAAATAGTACCTTGATAGTTATTTAAATTAAGGATGTGCGCATCTTTAATTGGAAGAAAGTTTGTGTTTTTAATTGAACCACTAATGGATTTCCTTTTTTCTTGTGCAATTGAAGCTGCACAAATCATGAAAGCACATAAAAAGGCGGACACTTTTTTTTGCATAATAGGTTGGTCGTTCATCTTTAAAACAAAGTAACGTATACTTGCTCTTAAAACTCTGCTAAAGGACCTATAAATTTTTGTTAAAGAGGTCGTTTTAAATTCGCGTTTTTGAAATTAGACAAATTAAAATCATGTATTTTTGAATTATGAGAAGAATTTTAATTGCAAGTACATCAACGGTTCACGGCAGTGGATATTTAAGCTATTTACAAAGCGCTTTATCTACCTTTTTAGAAGGAAGTAATGAACTACTTTTTATTCCTTATGCCAGGCCTGGAGGCATTTCTTATGATAACTATACAGCGAAAGTTCAAGAAGCTTTCGAAGTGCTCCACATTAAAGTTAAAGGAATTCATGAATATAAAAACCCAGTGGAAGCTTTAAAACAAGCAAAGGCTATTTTTACAGGTGGTGGCAATACCTTTGAGTTGGTAAATCAGTTGTATCGAAATAACTTAATGAAGTGTTTAAAGGAGGTTGTAAACAATGGAACTCCATATTTAGGTACTAGTGCCGGAAGTAATATTTGTGGTATAACTATGATGAACACCAATGATATGCCCATCGTCTATCCACCAAGTTTTGACACCTTAGGATTAATTCCTTTTAATATCAATGCCCATTATTTAGATCCTATAGAAGGTTCAACTCATATGGGTGAAACCAGAGAAACAAGGATAAAAGAGTATCATATATTTAACACAACCCCTGTTTTAGCGCTTAGAGAAGGCAGTTGGCTAGAGGTTCAGGGAGCTCTAATTGTTTTAAGAGGTCCTTATTCTGCCAGAATATTTAAAGCAGATACACCCCCCTATGAATTAGAAAGTGGGAGTAAGGTTCTTTTGTAACTAAAGAAATATTTTAATACTTTAGGTAGTCAACAATCTCCAGGCCATAACCAATCATCCCTACACGTTTTTCTTGCTCAGAATTTGAGACCAAACGTAATTTGTGAATATTTAAATTGTGCAGAATTTGTGCGCCAATTCCAAAATCACGTTGATCCATTTTAATAGGAGGTGCTTTTAATTGACCTTCTTCTTGTGATTTTTTTAGGATTTCTAACCTGTTTAATAAGTTTTGGGATTGATTCTGTTGGTTAATGAACAAAATAGCGCCTTTTCCAGCGTCGTTGATCACTTTAAACATCTTGTCTAATTTGTGATCAGCATTGTTGGTTAGGGTCCCTAAAATATCATTGTTTACTAAGGTAGAATTGACTCTTGTAAGCACTGGTTCATTTTTCTTCCAATTTCCTTTGGTTAAAGCAATATGAATTTGACTGTTGGTGGTTTGCTGATAGGCACGAAGTCTAAAAGTTCCAAATCTGGTTTCTAAGTCAAAATCTTCCTTTTTTTCGATCAAGGAATCGTGCTCCATTCTGTAGGCAACCAAATCTTCGATAGAGACAATTTTTAAATCGAACTTTTTGGCTACTTTTAACAATTGTGGTAAGCGAGCCATGGTGCCATCTTCATTCATGATCTCTACAATCACCCCTGCAGGTTGGAAACCAGCTAATCTAGCAAAATCTATAGCCGCTTCTGTATGCCCAGTTCTTCTTAAAACACCGCCTTCTTTGGCTCTTAATGGAAAAATATGACCAGGTCTAGCCAAATCAAAAGGCTTGGTTTCCGGATCAATAATCGCTTGAATGGTTAAAGCTCTATCCTTGGCCGAAATACCAGTGGTTACTCCCTTACCTTTAAGATCTACAGAAACCGTAAAGGCAGTCTCCATAGGATCGGTATTGTTGTTGACCATCATCCCCAAGTTCAATTCTTTACTGCGCTGTTCAGTAATCGGTGTGCAAATTAAGCCACGACCATGAGTCGCCATAAAATTGATCATTTCTGGAGTTACTTTCTCTGCAGCTGCTAAAAAATCTCCTTCATTTTCTCTATCTTCATCATCGACTACAATAATCACTTTTCCGTTACGGATATCTGCAATTGCTTCCTCGATACTATTGAGTTGAATTTGAGTGTCCTTAATCTTATTCATCGTTATTTTGAGCGTTAGCTTTGCCTTTCGCTTTTATATTTTTAAATATTCGTGTAATGGGCTGCAAAAATACATCAATATTGAATATGCCCCTATCTTTTGTCGCTCTTCTTGTCAATAAAAATGCAAAGGGTATCATAATGATTGCTGATATCCAAGATCCCAAAAGAGCGGATACCGAGCTTTCCTCCGCTAAATTTCGACCAAAAGTATTGGTAAAAAAGTAAACAACATAGATACAAATAGCCAATATCATAGGAAGACCAAATCCTCCTTTTCTAATGATGGAACCAAGAGGAGCTCCAATAAAAAATAAAATTAAACAGGATAAAGAAAAAGCAATTCGATTGTAGAATTCCGTTTCATATTTGTTCAATATGTTGCGTTTAAACTTAATAAAGGTCTTTTTACTTTTAATGATACTTAAGGCTTGGTCTGATTTTGCAACGGAAGCAATTAATATGCGCAATTGTGCTTGTTCATCAAAATTATCTAAAACAACAGGTTTTAGTTTGGTGTTTATCAGAGAATCAGGATAAGCATATAAATTTTTGGCATCTGAATTTCTATATAAGTTGAGTGCTCTACCTTCTAAATATTGATCATAGTCTATTTTAATAGCCGGGAGCGTATCTTTTAATTGATTTAAGCTTAAGGTTTGAAAACTCTTGATAGATTCATCACTTTCTACTTCACCAGTAAAAGAAGAAATGTCAATTTTTATCTCATATTCATCGAAAGTAGCAGTGGATGAGGGCATCTTTGTTGAATTTCCCTTTACATGATCTTCGAAAAAATTGCCATTGTTTAATACTAAGGTCATGTATAAACTTCCTTTTTCGGAAATAATTTTCCCCTTTTCTGCAGTTATAATTTTATTATTGCCCTTATTTTCAGACAAATCATAAATCAAAACATTTTCGAGAAGATTTTCATCCTCTCCGTATTTTTTATCAAATTTAATATGGTATCCTGGAATTTCAGTATTAAAGCTACCTGCAACCAATGCAAGAGCTGGTTTTTTCTTTTTAATATTTACGTATAAACTTTTCTGTTTAAAAGTGGCATAGGTAAACACATTGTTCAAGAACAAAAAGTTCACCAAGCTTAGTAAAATGGTTAAAATCAACAAGGGTCTCACCAGTCTTTGCAATGAAATTCCAGCCGACTTGATGGCTGCAAACTCATAGTTTTCCGCCAAGTTACCTAAGGCCATAATGGAAGAGAGTAGAACCGCAATGGGCAAGGCTTGTGGAGTAACAATTAAGGCTGTATAAAACAAAAACTGCAAGATAAAAATAAGATCAATTCCTTTTCCTGCGATATCATCAAAGGCGAGCCAAAGCGCTTGCATAACCAAAACAAACAACACAATTAAAAAGGTCGCAAAAAAGGGCGATAAATAACTTTTTAAAATGTATTTGTCTAAAATTTTCATTGGTAAAATGGCCCTAAAATACTTAATCTATGCTGTAATTTTTTTTCAAATACTCTTGCTTATTCAAATTAAATGCAGTCGGAGTCAGTTTTTCATTGCTTTTAAATGAAGTTACAGTAAGCGTTGTTTTTGCTGAGTTTGCACCTAATTGAATTAACTGATAGATGTGTTTGGTATTGAGTTCTATACCCAATTGAACTTTTACAATTTCGGACTCGCTATCAATAGGAGTGAGGTCTACAAATTGAATTTTCTTTCCTTTGATTGTTTTTAATTCTCCCAGTTCATAGCTATAGCCTTCTTTGTAAAAGCTAA
Source organism: Polaribacter sp. (assembly GCA_965659055.1). Taxonomy (GTDB): domain Bacteria; phylum Bacteroidota; class Bacteroidia; order Flavobacteriales; family Flavobacteriaceae; genus Polaribacter. The sequence continues at coordinate 18,476 of CBFHUV010000008.1, read as the reverse complement.
ATAACTTAGAAGGATAAATAAAGCCATCTTCGCTGTCAAAATCTCCCTCATTGATGTTAATTTCTTTTTCATCATGATTAATGATGACTAAATTTTTTCCATTAAAAAGAAATGTACTTCTTAAATAATTTAGCTTGTATTTTTCACCAGAAATAATAATATCTCCCTTTATTGGTGGTTCATCCCCTTCTAAAATTCCTGCATCCTCATTGGTTAAACTAGAAGAAAACCCGATGCTCATATTTTCATATGACGTCATGGTTTTAGAGACTTCGTCGAGTAAGTTTTTTGCATCAATTTGCTGCGCACTTAACGGTGTTGATATAATAAAGCAGCTTATAAAAAAATAAGTCAGGAGGTTTTTGTTCATGTTATGATTGTTGTTCATTTTCAAAAAATTGATCTAGAGCTACTAAATCAGAGATGAGCACTTGTCTGGCCTTACTTCCTTCAAAACCACCAACGATTCCTGCAGCTTCTAATTGATCAATCAAACGTCCAGCTCTGTTGTACCCCAATTTTAATTTACGTTGCAAAAGGGATGCAGACCCTTGCTGAGCAGTGACGATCACTTCTGCAGCTTCTCTAAATAGTTTGTCTCTTTCCGAGATATCCATATCAAGAGTTGTGCCAGCTTCTTCACCAATATATTCTGGCAGTTGATAGGCTTCGGCGTAGGCTCTTTGAGATCCAATAAAATCAGTAATTTTTTCAACCTCTGGAGTATCAATAAAGGCACATTGAATTCGCTCTATATCGTTTCCAGCTGTATACAGTAAATCTCCACGACCAATAAGTTGATCTGCCCCAGAAGCATCTAAAATGGTTCTAGAATCTATTTTGGAAGTTACTCGAAATGCAATTCTTGCGGGGAAGTTCGCTTTTATGATCCCTGTGATAACATTTACAGAGGGTCTTTGGGTAGCGACAATTAAATGGATCCCAATGGCTCGAGCCAATTGTGCCAAACGAGCAATAGGGGTTTCTACTTCTTTCCCTGCAGTCATAATTAAATCAGCGAACTCATCAATAACCAAAATGATATAAGGTAAAAATTGATGTCCCTCATTTGGATTCAATTTACGTGCTTTAAATTTCACATTGTATTCCTTGATATTTCGAACCATAGCTGACTTTAAAAGGTCATAACGATTGTCCATCTCTATACAAAGCGAATTTAAAGTATGAATTACTTTGGTGGTATCGGTGATAATAGCATCATCAGTATCTGGTAACTTTGCCAAATAGTGGCGCTCTATTTTATTAAATAAGGTAAGTTCTACTTTTTTTGGATCGACCAAAATAAATTTAACTTCAGCTGGATGCTTTTTATACAATAAAGAAGTTAAAACAGCATTTAATCCTACTGATTTCCCTTGTCCTGTTGCTCCTGCCATTAATAGGTGAGGCATTTTTGCTAAGTCTACCACAAAGGTTTCATTTGAAATGGTTTTACCCAAGGCAATAGGCAATTCCATTTGTGATTCTTGAAATTTATTCGATGAAATCACAGAATGCATGGAAACGATGGTTGCTTTTTTATTAGGAACCTCAATCCCAATGGTTCCTTTACCAGGAATTGGTGCAATAATTCGAATCCCCAATGCAGATAAAGACAAGGCGATATCATCTTCCAAATTCTTGATTTTTGAAATACGAACTCCTGCTTCTGGAATTATTTCATACAAGGTAATGGTTGGACCTACAGTAGCTTTAATTTTATCAATCCCAATTTTATAGTTCTTAAGGGTTTCTAAAATTTTATTTTTATTCGCTTCAAGCTCTTCAGGATCTATCGAAATACTTTCGTTGTATTGTTTTAAAAGATTAAAACTTGGAAATTTGAAATTTCCCAATTCTAGGGTAGGATCAAATTCACCAAAATCTTTTAACAATTTGTCAGATAAATTTTCAGTAGCGTGATCTTCTTCCGCGATATCTTCTACATCAATTATAAGATCATCGTGTTGATTCTCTTTCTGCTCTGTAATAAGCTCAGGTTCTTCCTCCTTAGCATCCTTAACATTGGAATACTTGCTTATAGTAGGCTTTAAATCTTTTACAGATAATTCAAATTCTGAAGTTTTCTGCATGTCTTGTTGGGTGTCCAAATCAATTTCTATAGACGCTTCATCTTCGGTACCCCCAATACTATCTTGGAAATCATCTTCAAGATCTTCGCTCTCTACAGTATTTTTCTTTTTACTTCGCAATTGGTTGATGATTTTCTCTGGAGTCACTTTAAATTTAACCACCAAATAGCTAAACAATAAGAAAGCGAGTGAAAGGATAAGACCTGTACTTCCTAAAAAAGTCTGCAAATATTCATTCATTTCAAACCCGACAACTCCAGAAAGTATTTTGTTTGGAGCAAATCCAAAAGCGATGGAAATCCAGAGCATGAAAAGGAACCCCCAATTCCAATTTTTAACAATCGTTTTGAAACTAATTTTAAACAGAATGGATACGCCTGTCAAAAAAATAAGTACTGGAATTATAAACCCAGCCAAACCAAACCCTCTGTAGATAAAAAAGTCACTAAGTTGAGTTCCAATCTTTCCTAATAAATTTTTGCTTTTAACAGCTTTGTTAGCAAATTGACTTAATGTACTTTGATCTTCCTGCCAAGAAAAGAAAAAAGAGAAAAAAGCAATCACTAGAAAAAAAGAAAATAGGGTTAAAAACAAGCCAAAAACCGTCTGCGTTTGCCGATTTTTAAAAAAAGCTTTAAAGCTTTGAAATCTTGGCTTGCTTTCTGGTTTTGGTGCTTTTGTACTTGTTTTCTTTGCCATTCAATGAAGTAAAGTGTAAATATACGTATTTGCTTAGAATAAGATAATGATTTTAGGAAGGTATATGATACAAGCTACAATCAACGAAATCATAGCCGCAAAACCTGGAGCACCTGCAGCAATATCCTTAATGAAACCAATCTTTTCATGATAATCTTCATGCACAAAATCCGCCATTTTTTCTATAGCAGTGTTTATAGCTTCTGCTACTAGTACCAAGCCAATTACAATTAGTTGGAACATCCATTCTGTAGTAGAAATATCAAAATAAAAACCTGCTATTGTAGCGAGTAAAGCGGCGGTGGTTTGTGCCTTTATGCTGTCTTCTGTACTGAGCAAAAGCCACATTCCTTTAAACGCAAACTTGATGCTGCGAAGTCTCCCTCTTATAAAACCATCATCAGGATTTTTCATTACTCGATTGCTTTTAGGGCATTTTTATAATTTGGCTCATTAGAGATGTCGGGAACCTGTTCGGTATAGATGACTTTGCCATTTTTATCAATAACAACGATAACTCTTGAATGCAAATGAACAAAAGGGCCATTAGTAATTTCAAGACCGTAATTTTTTCCAAAGTCACCAGTTCCAAAATCAGATAAATTAATCACATTTTCAATACCTTCCGCACCACAAAAGCGAGATTGGGCGAACGGCAAATCTCTAGAAATACATAATACTTTTGTATTTTTAAGACTAGCTGCCTCTTTATTGAAGTTTCTTACTGAAGCGGCGCAGGTACCAGTATCAATGCTTGGGAATATATTTAAGATAAGTTTATGCCCTTTAAAATCTTCTAAAGTTTTAGTAGATAAATCAGTAGCAGTTAATTTAAAGTCTGGTGCTTGTTGTCCGATTTCTATCAAGTTTCCAGAAGTTTGCGTAGGGGTTCCATTTAATGCAATATTAGCCATTGTTTCATGTTTTAAAGCATCAAAAATACAGAAATTTAGTGAATAAATTGTATTTCAATTTTGTTAATAATTGCCAAAAAATATGAATATCTTCGCAGTCTCTAAACAATACAAGGTTTGAATTTATCCCGATACACTTCAGAATTTAGATACAATTTAAAATTGGCTGCACCAGTAATGCTTGGTATGTTGGGACATACTTTTGTAAGCTTTGTAGATAATATTATGGTGGGGCAATTAGGAACTGCTGAATTAGCAGCTGTTTCCTTGGGAAATAGCTTTATGTTTATTGCCATGTCTATCGGAATCGGTTTCTCAACTGCTATTACACCTTTAACGGCAGAGGCCGATGCCGCAAATAATTTGGACCAAGCAAAGTCAACTTTTAAGAATGGATTATTCTTATGTACTTCCTTAGGAATCGCCTTATTCTTATTGGTGTTTTACGCCAAGCCTTTAATGTATTTAATGAAACAACCAGAAGAAGTGGTTGCCTTAGCAATACCCTATTTAGATTTGGTTGCTTTTTCTCTGATTCCTTTGGTGGTTTTTCAAGCAATTAAGCAGTTTAGTGATGGACTTTCTATGACAAAGTACCCCATGTATGCGACTATTTTAGCGAATGTAGTGAATGTGATATTAAATTATCTTTTGATTTTTGGAAAGTTTGGCTTTCCTGAAATGGGAATTGTTGGAGCTGCCTACGGAACCTTAATTTCTCGTTTTATGATGGTGGGGTATTTGTGGTGGTTATTAACCATAAAAGAACGATCGAGGGTCATGGTAACTCAAATAAAGTTTTTTGTACTTGATTCTGCCATGATTAAAAAGATTATCAGTTTAGGAACACCAAGTGCGATGCAAATGTTTTTCGAAGTGGCAATATTTACTTCAGCTATTTGGTTAAGTGGACTGTTAGGTAAAAACCCACAAGCTGCCAATCAAATTGCTTTAAACTTGTCATCTATGACCTTTATGGTCGCCACAGGTCTAAGTGTCGCCTCTATGGTGCGTGTAGGGAATCAAAAAGGATTGAAAAATTATTTAGAATTGAGGAGAATTGCCTTTTCAATATTTTTATTGGCTGTGCTTTTTGCCTTTGCTTTTGCCTTGTTGTTTTACCTGTTTCATCAGCAGCTTCCAAAACTCTATGTAGATTTCAAGGATCTAAAAAATTTAACAGATAATACAGAGGTATTAGGGATTGCGGCTCAGCTTTTAATTGCTGCAGCAATTTTTCAAATTAGTGATAGTATTCAAGTGGTCATGTTGGGAGCGTTAAGAGGTCTGCAAGATGTTAAAATACCGACGATCATTACTTTTATATCGTATTGGATGTTAGGCTTTCCAGTAAGTTATTATTTAGGAACGGAAGAACAGTATGGCAGTTTTGGAATATGGATGGGCTTATTAGCAGGACTTTCTACAGCTGCAATATTATTGTATATTCGATTTAATTATCTAAGCTTAAAATTGATTCGAGAAAATCATTAAAGGCGAGTAATTTAATGAAAAAATGACATAGAATAGGTTCAATAAGAATCTAAAAAAGAATTAAAATAAACCAAGTAATTATGGAATTACCTAAATTTTTATTAGCAGACAACAGCAATTTTCCAGATGATATTTTTGTGTTGCACACAGAATACCCACGTTTCCTTATCAATTTAAAAGACGATGAAATAGAATGGTTTGAAGACTTATCTGGCGAAAGTGAAGAAGACATTGCTACAGAAGTGGCAGACCTTATGGATAAAGCAGGAGCCTTTTATGAGCAAGAAGTGCAGCAATACGAATAAGAAAAACACTCTAATTTATTTCTTCCCTTTTTCTACCAATTCTAGTTGTTCAATTTTTGCCTTTGTTGTAAAAAGACCGTAATTGATAAATATATTTTGTTTTTCAATTTTATCAACGCTTCCAACAGCATTTCCATCAATTAAACGAACACGATCCCCAATTTTAAATACGTAATTGGCTTTTTCTTTGGCGACTTGTGCGTCTTCAACTTTTTTCTTTTTTCGAACCTCAACAACTTTTGCTAAAATTTCCTTTTCTACTTTCTGAAAAACTTCTTTTTGTTGTTTTTCTGCGATTTGAGCTATTTTTTTTTCGTTTTTTGTAACAGGTTTTATAGGATTCTTCTTTAAATGCTTGGTTTTCTCAGCTGCAATCCATTTTTGCAAATTACTATTCAACTCTTTTTTATTGTTTGTTTGAAAAAAGTGATTCAAAAGTTCGTTCATTTTTCTTCCGATACTTAACATTTTCTGATTGCTATCATACAGTTCTTGAAAATCAGCTAGCTTATCTTGAATCTTTTGTTCCTTTTCTTGCAAACTATCAATATGGGCCTTTCCTTTAGTTTGTTGTTTTTCTAAATTGTCAGAATTTTTTTGAAGTCTATTTCGTTCTTGCTGAAGTTTAGAAATGGTTTTGTCCAAACGTATTTTTTCTGTCTCAACCCGTTTTTTTGCCTTGTTAATTAGGCTAAAGGGAATGCCGTTTTTTTGGGCCACTTCAAAAGTAAATGAACTTCCAGCTTGGCCTATGTATAACTTGTATAAAGGATCTAAAGTCTTTTCATTGAATTGCATATTGGCATTGGTTACATTGGGCAATTCATTAGCCAACACCTTTAAGTTGGAATAATGTGTAGTTATAATACCAAAAGCCTCTTTAGAATGAAACTCTTCTAAGAAAATTTCAGCCAAAGCGCCCCCCAATTCTGGATCTGAACCTGTACCGAACTCATCAATTAAAAACAAGGTCTCTTTATTGCATTTGCGCAAAAAGGCTCGCATGTTTTTAAGTCTATAACTGTAGGTACTTAGTTGATTTTCAATAGATTGATTATCACCAATATCAGTTAAAATAGTATCAAAAATATAGGTTTCACTGCGCTCGTCTACAGGGATTAACAAACCACTTTGCAGCATTAACTGCAGTAAACCAATGGTTTTTAAGGTAATACTTTTACCACCCGCATTGGGGCCTGAAATAACAATAATCTGCTGCTTTTCATTTAGTAAAATTGATTGTGGAATGGTTTCTATTCCTTGAGCCTTATTTTTCCTCCACAAAATAGGGTGGTAGGACTGTTTGAAATCAATCTTCTTTTTTGTCGAAATTATTGGAAGTACGGCATTCAGGTCTTTGGCATATTTTGCTTTGGCAGCAATGCAATCAAGATGACTTAAAAAACTTAAATATTGAACTAAAATAGGTGTAAATGGGCGAATCCTTTCTGCCAATTGTTTTAAAATTTTAATAACTTCTTGCTCCTCTTCAAAAACTAAATTTTGTAGTTCACGGTCATAATTTAAGGTAGCTTGAGGGGCTATATAAACTATATTTCCGGATTTTGATGAACCTAAAAAAGTACCTTTTACTTTTCTTCTATGCATCGCTAAAACAGCCAATACACGATGATTATCAATTACCGATTCTCTAATAGTATCTAAAAAACCTAAACTGCTATACTTGCTAAGGTCTCTGTTAAAGCTCTCTCCAATTTTTCCACGAATATTGCTTATTTCTTTGCGTATTTGCTTTAAAATAGGTGAAGCCGTATTGGCAACTTCTCCATAAGAAGTAATTATTTTATGAATTTCATTCGGAATACTAGTAGTGAACTCAATTTCTTCGCTTAGTTCATGCAGTCTAGGAAAATAACTGCTAAATTTTTTAAAAAACAATAATAACTCATTGACGGTTTCAGAAACAGTCGCGATTTTTAAAAAAGCGGCTGCGTCTAAAAAACTATTTTCAATTTTTAGCGTGCCAACTTCTTTGCTTATGTTTTCAAAATGATGATTAGGTATCTTATTTGCGCTGATAAAAGAAGAGAGGTATTCATTAACTCTCTGTAACTCTTCTGATAGTTCTTCGTGCGAGCGTATCGGTCTTATTGCCAAGATCTGATCTCTACCTAAATCTGAGTTGCTGTAGCTCAGTACGTGTTGCAAAACCGTGTTAAACTCTAAATCCTGTATTGTTTTTTCTGAGATGTTCTTGGTCAAAATACTATCTTTGATGTAGGACAAAAATAAGAAAGTATGGAGGTTAATATGCCCGAATCGTGGAAAATAATTTTAGAAAAAGAGTTTGAACAAGACTATTTTAAAAACTTAATGAATTTCGTAGATTCAGAATACAATACCCAGCAGTGTTTTCCGCCTAAGAATGAAATTTTTGCTGCCTTCTCTGCTTGCGATTTTAAGGATGTTAAGGTGGTTATTATTGGGCAAGATCCATACCATGGGTTAAATCAAGCAAATGGATTGTGCTTTTCTGTCAAAAAAGGGCTTGCTCATCCGCCTTCCTTGCAAAACATATTTAAAGAACTGAATCAAGATCTCAAAATAGCATATCCTGTATCGGGGGATTTATCCAGATGGGCTAAGCAAGGAGTGTTTTTATTAAATGCTACTTTAACAGTTAGAGCAAATACAGCAGGAAGTCATCAAAAACAGGGGTGGGAACAATTTACGACAGCGGTCATTAACGCGCTGTCCGCTCAGAATGATAATCTTGTTTTTTTACTATGGGGTGGGTTTGCGAAGCAAAAAGGAAAGAATATAGATACCAAGAAACATGTTGTTTTAACCTCTGGACATCCTTCACCTTTAAGTGCCAATCGGGGTTATTGGTTTGGAAATCAACATTTTTCTAAGACGAATAATTACCTAGAAAAAGTTGGTAAGGATGCGATTGTGTGGTAAATCGGTTTTTTCTCTTTCAAAATATAATTTTCAAGAATTAGATTTAATATTTGGGCAGTTTCATTTGGAAAGTCAATTGGAATCTCCTGATTAAATTTTATCCATTTGTTTATTTTTCGCAATTGTTTTTTTCCAAGTTTTTTAATCACTGAAACGCCTAGTTCTCTTAAAGCAACTGCATTGCATTGTTGTTCAAATTGATTTTTCATGGGGATGACCATGAGTTTTTTTCTTAAAAACAAGGCCTCTGCAGGAGTTTCAAATCCAGCTCCACAAAGAACCCCTTCACAAGAAGCAATGCTTTTAAGAAAAGCTTCATTTTGAATGGGTTGCACAATGATATTCTTATTAAAATAAAATCTATCAGAATTTTTTGAGAATACTTCCCAATGAATCTCTTTGAAACAGGATAAATATTTGATAATTTTATCATCACTGTATGCGGGTAAGTATACAGTATAATGCTTTTTGTTTGTTACCTGAAGTTCTCGTATTTCTCTTCTTATTACAGGAGTAAATATTGCAGTGTCATATTTTTTAAAATGAAATCCATATTTATATTTTGTAGGCGCGTAGTATTTTAAAATCCAACGTTCAAGTTGAATTTTCTTATGTTGTGGACTTTTGGTATTTAAAACGGCGTTTTGATGACTAAGACCAATAGTTGGAATTCCTTTTAAAAATGCTGCCCACGCTGAAATTGGCTCAAAATCATTGATAATTAAATCGTAGTTTTTGATTGGAATTGTTCTAATTTCTTTAACAAATTTCCTAAAGTTAAGTTGTCCAATGGTTTTTGAAAAATTGATTCCTCCATTCTTGCCAAAAATAAAACTTAGCCCTTTAAACTGATATTTGACCTCATATGGGATGCTTATATCGGCTTGTACACCACTAACTAAAATATCCACATCTCCTTTTGTTTTCAGAACAGGAATAATGTCTTTGGCTCGACTTAAATGCCCATTACCGGTCCCCTGAATAGCGTATAAAATCTTCATAGTTTTTTATTTAATTGAATAAAAGTACATCAGATTGTCATGGAGCTTTAATACAATATTATTATCTGAAGATAATATTCTTTTCAAATTCAAATTTAGCAGCATAGGCTTGTCTAATTGTTAATGATAAGTCAAATGATTATGAAATTTTCAAGAGTAAAGTGTCTAGATTGTTAACAAAAAAATCCGCCAAAAGGCGGATTGATTTTTTCATTAATAGTCTATTATTTTAGAATTCATTTAAATTTAAAATGAGCTCTTCTGCCTTCATTTTCTTATCAATTACCTTAAATTGAAATAATTTATCTTGAATTGCATTCATATCAGACTCCAAGATAGGGTCGCTACTTTCCCAAGATGTCAAAGAAAGCCATTCTTTTACATCTGACAATTGCTGTTTATAGCGTTTTGACAATATTTCTTCAATCTCAGGGAGTTCCTTAAAGTTTTCAGTTGTTTGATTGATAATCGATACAATTTTTTCAACAACTACTTTATGTTTTTGAATGACTTCATCTCTTACAGCAATCACAAAACAAGGCCATGGAGTAGGGCAGTCTCCAACTCTGTTAAATATACCACTATCTACTAAAGGTTTTGTTGTGAAGTGTTCCCACATAAAATAATCTGCAGATCCATTTGTAAGGGCTTCAATACCACCTTCAAGAGTGCCAACTTCATTAAAATTTAAATTAGAAACGTCCCATCCTTGATTGTGTGCATTCACGATGGCCATTAAATGAGATCCTGATCCGTATCGGCTAATTGCAACGGTTTTATTTTCTAAATCGTCAATTGTTTTAAAATGTGAATTTCCAGATACATGGATCCCCCAAATTAAGGGGCTTTTGACATAATTCTGTACAATTTTGGAAGGGTTTCCTTCCGAAATATCTTTCACTATACCTTCGGTTAAAATGATAGCAATGTCTACCTCTCCATCTCTTAATGCTTTACACATATCACCTGTCCCTCCAGGAAAATCTGTCCATCGAATGTTAATGTCAAAAGGGGAATATGCTTTATTCTTTAGGGTAAGGTACCAAGGATAATTAAAATGTTCTGGCACTCCACCTATTTTTATATCTGTCATTTGTTACTTAGTTTATCTAAGGTATATAGGATAAGTTCTTCTACAATTTTTTTAGGATTCTCACTAAAGGTTCCATTGGCTCTATTTGCAATAATTGCATTCATGGAGCAAGCATTATGACCTAATAGTTTAGACAATCCATAAATGGCTGAAGTTTCCATTTCTAGATTGGTAATTTGAATGCCCTTATAATTAAAAGCATCTATTTTGTGGTTTAATTCTGGATCTGATATAGGCAGCCTTAAAACTCTTCCTTGTGGGCCATAAAAGCCACCTGCAGTTGCAGTCATTCCTTTAAAAATGATATCAGAAGAAAGCCTTTCGTCTAATTTCTTGCTATTTTCAACAATTATTGGATAGGCTTTTTCAGCGCTCCAACCTGTTTGATACACAAAAGCTTTTTCTAATTCATTATTTCTAATACCATCACATACATAGGAATGAAGCATTCCATTAATGTCCAAACCATAAGAACTCATTAAAAAGCTATCAACCGGAATCTCTCTTTGTAAAGAACCAGAAGTTCCAATTCTAACAATGTCCAATTGCTTTAGTCCTTTTTTCGGGGCTCTACTTTTTAAGTCGATATTGACCAAAGCATCCAATTCATTTAAGACAATGTCTATATTGTCTGGACCAATACCCGTAGAAATAACGGTTATTCTTTGATTTCCTAAATTACCTGTAGTTGTTTTAAATTCTCTCTTTTGTGTACTAAATTCTATGCTGTCAAAATGTTTGGTAACACTTGCAACACGGTCTTGATCTCCCACGAATATAATGGTGTCAGCAACATTTTCCGGATGTAAATTTAAATGATAAACACTTCCATCTGGGTTTAAGATCAGCTCTGATTTTTGGATCATAAGGATGTAATTTTTAAAAGCTTACTTGCGCCATTATCATAAAGGAAATTGTACTTTTTAGTTCCTCCTAAAAAAGTAAAATCATTGCGCATATTAGCATAGGTATGCAACAAGTTTTGCTGCACTTTTTTACCTGTATCATTTAAAGAAACAGGTTTTAAACTCGTAAAATAATCCTTGAGATCATTTAGGTATTTATCATATTGTAAATCACCAAAACCATAGACTCCTTGTTCTAATAACAAGTCCTTAATTAAGGCATTTTTACTAGAATAATTTTGTTTGGCTACGGCATTTAAAACAGAATTCTCTACTGCATTTAATCCATTTTCTATGGAAGGAAAGCGCTTTAAATGTGCAACCATGGCGGTATTTAAATGTTTAAAAGCAGTATTTGTTTGGTAGTTATAGGCAAGTTCAATTTTAATAGGATTGTCAGAACAATACAATTGCCAAATATAATCTGCATAAGCAATATCATCATTTGTTAAGTGTATTCGTTGTTTAAAATTTTGTATGAGTTGTTGGTTGTTTAACCAAGAAAAACCGATGTTATTAACTGATTGATTTACCACATCACTATCCACTAAACTTATTGCTCTACCTTTTCTATAACGTTTTAGCCAGCTAACAACAGCAATCATATTTATTTGACAAAACAAATCACTGTCAAACCACAACACAATTTCATCTTGCTTTTGCTCATTACAGAGGTTTCGATACTCTTTAAGCGTTTTATCAATAAATTGTCTTTTGGTCACCTGAAAGTTACTCTTAAGAAATTCAAATCGCGTTTTCCAGAAGCTCTCATGACCGACATTTACTTCGGTTTTACCTTCACAAAGCATTTCTCTCCAAGTAATAATCGTTCCTTGGAGCCCCAGTTCTTGAAGCCTTTGTGTGGTGCTGTCACCATTCGTTATATGAAGTATGTTTGAAGTCATTTAATTAAAACGCGTTGCTTACCTATTTATTCTTGATGTTTATAAATTAATAGTGAAGATTTTAACCTCCAACTCTTTTAACAGGGTAATTTTCTTTTTGCAAAATGTTAATTATTTTATCTCTATAATTCCCTTGGATAATAATTTCACCATCTTTAACAGAACCGCCAACGCCACATTTAGACTTTAATAATTTAGCTAAGTCTTTTAATTCATTTTCGCTCCCTACAAACCCTTTTATGACAGTAACTGTTTTTCCGCCGCGTCCCTTATTAGAGAAATGAGCTTCTAGCGCTTGCTTTTTATTTTCTATCGATTCTTGTTCTGTTTCTTCTTCTGGAGAAAAAGCGTCATTCGTAGAAAAAACAAATCCGCCAAGATCAGAAAGACTCCCTAGTTTTTTAGCCATTTTGTTTTATTTTATGATAGGCATACAAAAGTATACTCAATGATTCTAAGATTATTCCAACGAAGACCACCGTATAATTTTCAATGATATCGAATTGTTTTAACACAAGTCCAAGAAGCACTAAAACACAACCAATTATAAAAAGATAGATGGCTGTTTTTATTTTCATGGTTTCTATTTAATTTTAAGGTTTCCCTATATTATTTAATCTAACGACGTACTTTACTTTTCTTACTTAATCAAGCCCAATTCTCTTAAACGCTCATTTAAAAATTCGCCTGCTGTAATATCATCAAATTGCTTAGGATGATGCTCATCAATACAACCATCTAATACGTCCAGTTTCATTTCACTAACTGGGTGCATAAAAAACGGTATGGAATAGCGAGAGGTACCCCAAAGTTCTCTTGGTGGGTTGATAACTCTATGAATGGTTGATTTTAATTTGTTATTGGTATGACGAGATAACATATCTCCCACATTAATCATCAATTCATCAGGTTCAGCAACGGCATCAATCCAATCTCCTTGGTGGTTTTGAACTTGCAATCCTTTTCCTTGGGCTCCCATCAATAACGTAATTAGATTAATGTCGCCATGGGCAGCTGCTCTAACAGCTTCTTTAGGCTCCGATTGAATAGGGGGGTAGTGTATAGGACGCAATATGCTATTCCCATTTTTGATATAATTATCAAAATAGTTTTCATCTAATTCCAAATGCAGAGACAAAGCCCGCAACACATATTTTGCTGTTTTTTCTAGCATTTTATAGGCTTCCTTTCCAACTTCATTAAATTTAGGTAATTCTTTTACCAAAACATTGGATGGATACTCTGAATCCAATTTAGGATCATTTTCTACATATTGTCCAAAATGCCAGAACTCTTTTAAATCACCTTCTTTTTTTCCTTTGGCACTTTCCTTACCAAATGACACATATCCTCTTTGTCCACCAATACCAGGAATCTCATATCCTTGTTTTACTTCTAAAGGAAGCTCAAAAAAGTTTTTAATTTCTGCATACAAATCATCTACCAATTTTTGATCTAAAAAATGGCCTTTTAAAGCCACAAAACCTATGTTTTCATAAGCATGACCAATTTCTTCTATAAACTTTTGTTTTTGTTTTGCATCTCCAGATAAAAAATCAGCAAGATTAACGCTAGGAATCTTATTCATTGGGTTTCTATTAAAAATTAAAGGATGATAAAGTTACGAAATCAAGTGATATACCCGCAATTATTTTTTGAAAAAAGGAATGGTATATGAAATGGTATAATTAAACCCAAATCCTGTGTTAGTTTGGAAAACTGTATTAAATCCAGGGACATAAAGACTTTTAAAGCCTTGTGGGTCATCAATACTCAATAAAATATTGTACGAAAAGGAGAACCCAAGATATAAGTTTTTAAAGGTTTCTGCCTTGATTCCCAAGACCAATTCAATCCAATGGGCTTTAAGATCTTTTGAAATAGTCTCAATAGCAATAGGGTTTCCAGGAAAATAATCAGAACCCGTGTTAATGGTATAACTGTCTAAGGTTTGATCAAAATTGCTCAATCCATATCGAAATCCTACTAAAATTTCATTATTCATATCTAGCCAATTTTTGTAGGCGTTTAAATTCAAACCAATTTTCAAATAGGATCCTTTTGCTGTGGTCTTAAAATAATCGTCAGAGGTTGTATTGGTTTCAGTACCTATTTCTGCTGCTAAATAAAGGTTTTTACGTAGGCGATAATCTCCTACAAATTCAAGTCCTTTATAATTTTCATCGAGTAATCCCATAATAGGTTTACTAATATCTACACCCAGGCGAATCCCATAACCAGTTTTGTAATTGGTGCTGTCTTTTTGTGTTTGACCAAAGCTTTGAGCTACAAAAAACAAGAATAAAAAACTAGTGAAATATTTGAACATGAGCTTTTGATTCATTGTTAATACTAAGGTTATTTAAAGGAGCTATGCTTTGAATCCAACCATTGTCAATGCTAAATCCTACCGAGCTAAAATTGGATTTAAAGCCGCAAGAACGAGATACATAAATTTCTTCTGTTACATAATTAATGGTAATGGTAGCATACTCATTATTTACCAAATTTCCCGAAACTTGATTTCTTTTTAAATGATAAATAGTTTCGGTAGCATTCACATCCAAAGGCAATGCAATGGAGTCTAAACTGATGTTTTTATACTGTGTAAGTGTATCCTTTCCTTCCGCCCAAACAGATAGTCTCTGTACCGCTTTTACATCTGAAGTACTTGCGACATCATAAAAACGTAAAATAAGCTTTGGTGTAGTGGTTTCCAAGCAAATATCATCTTTTTCGCAGGATGCAAAGACCAATGTTATAAATAATATAAAAAGAAATATTTTTTTCATCAATAAGAAAATCTATGATTGTTTTAGTTCTAAAAGTACAACATTTTCTACATGATGAGTTTGCGGGAACATATCAACTGCCTGTGTTTTAATAATGGTATACATGTCTTTCATCATTGCTAAATCTCTTGCCTGTGTTGCAGAATTACAACTTACATACACGATTCTCTTTGGGGCAATTTGCATGATTTGCTCAACTACTTTTTTATGCATTCCGTCTCGAGGAGGATCGGTTATAATTACATCGGGTTTCCCGTGTTTTTTGATGAAACTGCTTGTAAAAACATCTTTCATATCTCCTACATAAAACTCACAATTGTCAATTTTATTGAGTTCTGCATTCTTTTTCGCATCTTCTATGGCTTCTGGAACAGATTCTACACCTATCACTTTTGCAGCCTTCTTAGAAACAAATTGCGCAATGGTTCCGGTTCCTGTATATAAATCATATACAAGTTCTGAGCCTGATAAACCTGCAAAATCTCTTGTTATTTTATAGAGTTCAAAAGCCTGTGCCGAATTTGTTTGGTAGAAAGATTTGGCATTTATTTTAAAACGCAAACCTTCCATTTCTTCAAAAATATGGTCACGTCCTTTAAACAAGACTACTTTTTGATCGTATATTGTATCATTTGCTTTACCGTTGATTACATATTGTAATGAAGTAATTTCAGGAAAGCTTGTTGCTAAGTATGCTAACAATAAGGTTCTTTTTTCAACATCCTCTTGATAAAATTGAATCACAACCATAATCTCTTTGGTCGAAACAATTCGGAGCATAAGGGTCCTTAATAAACCTGTTTGCTCTCTAGGATCAAAAAAGGAAATATCATTTTTTATCGCAAATTCTTTTACTGAATTCCGAATGGAATTGGAAGGATCTTCTTGTAAATGGCAGGTATTGATGTCTAGAATTTTATCCCACATTCCAGAAATGTGAAAACCTAAGGCATTTTTAAAATCAACTTCTTTTTCAGAACGAATTTCTTCATAGGTCAACCAACGATTGGCTGAAAAGGAAAACTCCATTTTATTTCTGTAAAAGTAAATTTCCTGACATCCTAATATTGGAGTAATTTTTGGCAGCTCTAAATGACCGATTCTTGTAAGGTTCTGTGTCACCTCTTTTTCCTTGTAAAAGAGCTGATCTTCATACTTCATATTTTGCCATTTGCAACCTCCGCAATTTTCAAAGTGTTCACAGACAGGCTCAGTTCTTTTATCAGAATAGTTGTGAAAATTAATCGCTTTTCCTTCGTAATACGCTTTTCTTTTTCTACCTGTTTCAATATCAACTATATCACCAGGAACCGTGTTACTTAAGAAAATAACCCGACCGTCAGGAGCTTTTGCAATGGTCTTTCCTCTTGCTCCAGCATCGATGACTTCAATATTTTCAAATACCTGTCTTTTGTTTCGTCTACTCATGCTGCAAAAATAGCATATTTTATGGAAGTTAACCTTTAAAAAATGTTGAATATTTACTATCTTGCGACGACTACTTTTGGATGATTTCTCTCCAGCTCAATGAAATTTGAGACAAGCAAGGAATTGTTTTTATACATATTAAAATATTTACAAAATGGCTGTTTTATCACCAAAAACATCAGCAGAAGCAATCGAATTAGAAAACAAGTATGGAGCCCACAACTACCATCCATTGCCAGTAGTGCTTAGCAAAGGAGAAGGGGTTTTTGTTTGGGACGTAGAAGGAAAAAAATACTATGATTTTTTATCGGCATATTCTGCCGTTAATCAAGGTCATTGTCATCCTAAAATTGTGAATGCAATGATGACACAAGCCCAAACCTTGAGTCTTACTTCTAGAGCATTTTATAATGACATGCTTGGGAAATATGAAAAATTTGCAACCGAGCTTTTCGGATTTGATAAATTATTACCTATGAATACTGGAGCGGAGGCAGTAGAGACTGCTTTAAAAATTTCCAGGAAATGGGCTTATGAGGTAAAAGGAATTGAAGAAAACAAGGCAGAAATTATCGTTTGTGAAAATAATTTTCACGGAAGAACCACAACGATTATTTCATTTTCTAATGATCCTGTAGCTCGTAAAAATTTTGGGCCTTATACCCAAGGATTTATCAAAATTGCCTATGATGATTTAGAGGCCTTAGAAACCGCATTGAAATCAAGCCCAAATATTGCAGCTTTCTTAGTAGAGCCAATTCAAGGGGAAGCAGGTGTTTATGTGCCAACTGAAGGTTATTTGGCAAAAGCAAAAGCGCTATGTGAAAAACACAATGTGTTGTTCATTGCAGATGAAGTACAAACAGGGATTGCAAGAACAGGAAGATTATTGGCAACTTGTGGTAATTGTTCATGTCCAGAAAAAAATTGTTCAGGAACACCAGAAATTAAACCCGATATTTTAATTTTAGGGAAAGCCTTGAGCGGTGGAGCTTACCCCGTTTCTGCAGTACTGGCAAATGACGCTATTATGAAGGTCATTAGACCTGGGAATCACGGTTCTACTTTTGGAGGAAACCCAATAGCTGCAGCTGTCGCTATAGCAGCATTAGAGGTTATTTCTGAAGAAAAATTAGCGGAAAATGCTGAAAGACTTGGAATCATATTTAGGGAGGAATTATCCGCTTTTGCAGAAGAAACAGATTTAGTAAACTCTGTTAGAGGTAAAGGCTTGCTCAATGCTATTTTAATCAATGACACTGAAGACAGCACAACGGCTTGGGATATTTGTATTCAACTGAGAGATAATGGTTTATTGGCGAAGCCAACGCACGGAAATATCATTCGTTTTGCACCTCCTTTGGTGATGACGGAAGAACAATTACGTGATTGTATTACTATCATTAAAAAAACAATTCGTAATTTTAAAAAATAGTCTTTTAACAATAAAAAAAACGTGTATGGAAGAGCAAACAACTATAGGAAATGTCTTATCGATAAATGATACAGTAAAGGGTTATTTAAGAGAAACGGCAAAATGGTCTAACTTTTTAGCAATCATAGGATTTATAGGAATTGGTCTTTTGATTGTTTTATCCTTTTTTATGGGGGCTGTTTTCAGTGCCTTACCCAACGCAGATTTATTACCAATTAATTATGGGCCTCTATTAACTGTCATTTACTTAATAGTGGCGGTCATCTATTTTTTTCCGGTGTTGTACTTGTATAAATTCTCGGTAAGAATGAAAGCCTGTTTGGTAAGAAATGATGAAGGTGAATTGACTGCAGCATTTATGAATCTAAAATCGCTTTTCAAATTTATGGGAATTGCAACTATAGTGCTTCTTGTGTTTTACCTATTGCTTTTTTTAGTGACATTGCTAGGGGTTTTTGTGGCCCTATAATAATTTATAATAAAACAA
>CBFHUV010000007.1:300-39654 GCA_965659055.1 Polaribacter sp. | reverse complement strand
TGTCAGCCATTGAGAAATTCATTCTTGGGTCAAGTTCAACTTTAATGTTTTGCTCAACAGTCTGATCCCCAAAACTCATTTTTAATCGATAGGTGCCTGGTTTTACGGAAACGCCTCCCGGTTCTCTATTTGAACTTCTCAACGATCGAGAGGGTCTAGAAACCCCTTTTTCATCCATAGACCAATACATTTTATGCACTCCATTTTCTTTTGGTGCTTTTTGCTTTAAGGTTCTAATGAGTCTTGCACCATCATAGATATCTAATTGAATAGAATCCCATTTAACCGTGTTTTTCGCATCTTTCTTCTTAGCGTCCTTTTCTTCTTTTGGAGGATTCACATAATAAGAAATAATGGCTCCACGTCTGCGATTTTCACCTTGGTATAGTGCATCAGCTCCAAAACGACTGCCTGTTGGCTGAAGATTCTCTGCAAAATAGGCTGTTGGTGGCTCGAACAAATCAAAGGTCTTTGAAGCGCTTTTCTTAGCCAAGGCTCTCAAAGGTTTAATATCATCTAAAACCCAGGCAGCTCTACCAAAAGTACCAATAACCAAATCATGTTCTCTTGGGTGAATCACTAAATCTTTTACAGGAACAGTAGGGAATCCATTAGTCCATTTGGTCCATTTGTCTCCAGCATCTACTGATATATACAAGCCATCATCGGTTCCTAAAAAGAGTAAATTTGCGTTTTCTAAGTCTTCTATTATGCTTAAGGTATAACTTTGAACATCTTTTTCATCTACAATACGTGTCCAAGATTTACCATAATTGGTTGTTTTATATGCATATGGCGTATAGTTGAAACGTCTGTAATCATTCGCAATTAATAAAGCTTCTCCTTTGTTTTTATTAGAGGCTTTAATTTGTGCAATCCAACTTCCTTTTGGTAAATCCTTGATGTTTTTTGAAACATTTGTCCATGTTTTTCCTCCGTTTCTTGTTACTTGAACATTTCCGTCATCGGTTCCTATCCAAAGCATGTCTTTTTCTAAAGGAGATGGTTCAATAACCAAAATGGTACAATGGTTTTCTGCACCAGTTGCATCCATGGTTAGTCCACCGCTCTCTGATTGTTTCAGTTTTTCTGGATCATTGGTCGTAAGATCTGGAGAAATAACATCCCAAGTAAGGCCTTTGTCATTGCTTTTATGTAAAAATTGACTACCGAAATAAACCGTTGAATTGTCAAAAGGGTCTTGCCCGATTCCGCTATTCCAGTTAAATCTCAATACAACATCTGCATCGGGGTGTGTAGGTTGAACAGAATAACTATAACCAGTTTCTTTGTCATAACGAACTACAGATCCTTGTTGGCTCATAGCATAACCATATCTAGAGTTGTCTTTATCTGGAACGACATCAAAACCATCTCCAAAAGCCAATTCTTGCCAATATGAATTTCTAATTCCCTGGGCTTTCCAAACATAAGCCGGACCTCCCCATGAACCGTTGTCTTGCATTCCTCCATACACATTATACGGAAACTCATTATCTACATTAATATGATAAAATTGGGCAACTGGCAAGTTTCCAATAAAACGCCATGATTTTCCTCCATCTCTTGTGATGTTTACCCCTCCATCGTTACCATCCATCATTAATTTAGGATCATTTGGGTGAATCCACCAAGCGTGATGATCTGGATGCACACCATTGTCCACACCATAGGCAGGCATCAATTCGGAAAAGCTTTTTCCACCATCATTGGATACATTAACATAGGTGAAAATTGAGTATAAACGGTTTTCGTTTTGTGGGTCTACATAGATTTCTGAATAATAAAATGGTCTAGTTCCAATTTCTGCTTTATCATTTATTTTACCCCAAGAAAAACCTCCATCTGTACTTTTATATAGTGCGTTTTTCTTAGATTCCACTAAAGCGTATACAATATCAGGGTTACTCGGTGCAATTGCCACCCCAATTCTCCCCAAATCCCCTTTTGGGAATCCTTCTTTTTCGGTAATTTTTTTCCAGTTTTCACCACCATCATGGGTAATGTATAATCCACTGCCTTCGCCTCCTGAATTAAAAAACCAAGGATCACGCTTATGCTCCCACATGGCAGCAATAAGTTTGTTTGGATTTTTTGGATCCATTACCAAATCAGCAGCACCTGTTTTATTATTGTTGAATAAAATCTGTTTCCAGCTTTTACCACCATCGGTTGTTTTGTATACACCTCTTTCTGGGTGTTCTCCCCAAGGAGATCCTATGGCTGCAGCATAAACAATATCAGGGTTGGTTGGGTCGATAACGACTCTGTGAATATGTCGGGTTTTTTCTAAACCCATAGATTTCCAGGTTTTACCACCATCAATCGTTTTGTAAATTCCGAAACCTCCATTTAAACTATTTCTTGGATTTCCTTCACCAGTTCCTACCCAAACTACGCTCGGGTTTGATTGTTGAATTGCAACTGCGCCAATAGAGGCCGTTTTTTCATTGTCAAAAATTGGATCCCATTTAATCCCTGCTGAGGTAGATTTCCATAAACCTCCAGATGCGGTTCCAACATACATCACATTCGGGTCAGTTGTTACCACATCAATTGCTGTGACACGACCACTCATGCCGCCAGGACCAATATTTCTAGGTTTCATGTTTTTTACTAAATCCATGGAGAACTCCTGCGAAAAGAGTGTCATCGAAAGGAAAATAAAAAGGAGAGAAAGTACTTTTTTCATAAGGTATTGATTAGTTGTTAAGCTGTTAAAGTTACAAATTAATCAAAATAAATACATTGAAAAAAAATGTTTATAATAAAAAAGTGAGCATTAATCTTGCTCACTTTTGTTTTTTGGTTCTCTTTTAGCATCTTTAAGTGCTTGCATTAGCATCCATTCCATCTGACCATTGGTCGATCGAAATTCATCAGAAGCCCATTTTTCTATGGCTTTGATCATGTCTTCATTTATTCTTAGTGCAAATGCTTTCTTTTTAGCCATTTCATTATTTTTTTATAAAGGCAACTATCGTTTTGGTTAATTCTTTTGCAAGTGGAAAATCTGCCGTATAATATGATTTCATATTGTCTGCATCCAGGGTAATTTCTTTTAGTACATGATTCATGTTATCGATAATTACCAATTCTGAATTCATTTTTGCTTTGTGCAGTAATGCTGCATCTTCCATTGTAACTTGTAAGTCCTTATTCCCCTGAATCAAAAGGGTAGGGATTTGTATTTTTTTAATCTCTTCTATAGGGTTATAGCTGGCCCAAGAATTTAAGAAAGCCAAATTTTGTTTGGCAAAAACACTGATTAAAAATGGATTCACCGTTTTAATAATGCCTGATTCTTTAAGTTCTTTAAAATGAGCTGCTGCATAGCCTCCAAGGGCGGCATTCTGTTTTGTGATTTGTTTAACCATCGTCTCATCGATAGGTTCACCTGGACCCGCAATAGAAATTAAGCCATTCGCGTCTTTTGAAGCAAGCATGGCAACCAAGGATCCTTGACTATGTCCTATTAAAATGATTTTTGTAAACCTAGTGTCTTTTTGAAAATGACTCAATACTTTTTTGGCGTCTGCCACAAAATCTGTGAATAAGACATTTTTTAAAAACTTTAAATTCTCTTTTTGAGCAGTTCGTTTGTCATAACTAAAAAAAGAAATTCCTTCATTGTTAAGGGCTTCTCTGCATAATTGGATATAGTTTGCTTTAACTACGGTTCCTTGATTTCCGTTTCTATCAATACCTCCTGATCCGTGAATCCAAATAACTAATGGACTTCTAGTTTTAGCATAACTTAGCGTTCCAGGTAATTTGATAGAATCATTGTACAAAACGATTTCTTCACTAATGATTTTGGATTGACCAAAACCATAGCTTAAAGACAACATAAAAAATAAAAGTATTTTAAATTTCATTAGATTCTGTTTTGTTTATATAGGTCTTAAGTACCTGGTTTGCCTCTTGTTCTTTTTGTGTACCAATGAGTAATTTTTGCCCGTCTCTTAGGATTAACTGGATTCCTTTGTTACCACTAATTGTAATTGACTTTCCTCTTTTACGATTCCACAAGGCCCAACTCCTTAATCCCCAACCTCCATATTCAGTGATGGCATCATAGTTGCGTATTTGGGCAGATTTTATTTCTGTCCATGGAATCAATTTTAAAGAAAAATGGAAAGGAAAAAATTGATAATACAAGCCTTTTTCATCGATCCTTGTTTTTAATTTGAAGAAAAAAATCAACGATGTAGCAACAAAAATCACACTTAAAACGGTTACAAATTCACTGGTTTCCATAGTGTTTTCATCTTTAAAATAAGCACTAAAAACAATAACTAAAGGAACCATTGTGCTTATAATTAGTAAAGCAATGACCCAGCTTTGGGTAAATCTTTGTTCTTCTTTAAAAACCTTCATAATAAAATTGAGCTAGTTAATAATTCTTTGCTTACTACTTAACGGTTTTTATCTCTTTCTAGAATAATTCGGGCACCCTGAGGAGCAACATCTATGACCCTCCATCCACTTCGAGCATGTTCATTTAAAGTGTCCTCCAAACGTTCATTGTTTTTGGTAAGACCCATTTTCCAATTGATTACTTTATATTCTTTCATTCTGTTTCGTTTAATTTTATCTGATTAGATTCGATTAAATGTTAATATGATAAAAATTCCGGCACCTAAGAGCCCAAGAACAAGGGCTAATAAAAGCAGTGCCATTTTTTTGTTTTTTATATGAAATCCTAACATAGTTATAGGTATAAATAGATAGCCAATAACAATCCAAAGTTTTGCAATAGCACACTGCTTAGTTTAACGATAGCGATGCACATAATTAATGATTTAAAGTCCCAGTATTTAGCACTGGAGAAGCATCTTTATCTCCACAAAGAATCACCATCAAATTGCTTACCATAGCTGCTTTTCTTTCATCATCTAAATCTACAATTTTCTTTTTGCTAAGTTCATTCAAGGCCATTTCAACCATGCTTACAGCTCCCTCAACAATTTTATGTCTTGCAGCAACAATTGCAGTAGCTTGTTGTCTTTTTAACATGGCATTTGCTATTTCTTGAGCATAGGCCAAATAACCGATTCGAGCTTCTAAAACTTGAATACCCGCAATTGCTAAGCGCTCCTCAACTTCTTTTTCTAGAGCTTCACTTACCTCATTAACGCTAGATCTTAAGGTAATATCTTCTTCTACACCTTCATCAGCAAAATTGTCATAAGGGTACATGCTCGCTAGTTTTCTTACAGCAGCGTCGGTTTGAACACGGACAAAGTTTTCATAATTATCAACATCAAAAGCGGCTTTGTAGGTGTCTGTTACCTTCCAAACCAAAATTGTACTAATCATGATCGGATTCCCAAGTTTGTCATTTACTTTTAATCGCTCACTATCAAAGTTGCTTGCTCTCAATGAAATGGCTCTTTTTCTGTAAAAAGGATTGGCCCAATACAAACCATTGGTTCTTACGGTCCCTATGTATTTTCCAAAAAGTAATAGGACCGCTGAAGTATTTGGGTTTACTAAAATAAAACCAAACATCATAAAAAAACCAAAAGCGGTCCCAATAAGATACACCGGGTTTTGATTCATAATGCTCATAGCAATTCCTCCTAAAAAGATGGTTAATACAATGACTAGCATTAAATAGCCATTAGCGGGTTTGATGTTTTTTTCTTGATTCATGATTTCTATTTTTAAAATGATATTAAAATGATATCACAAAGATATATTTATTTTTTTGATATTTCCAAATTTATAGACATATATTTTTATAAATTAGCCAACTGATATTATTAATAGCGACGTATGAAAAATTTATGTATTGCAGTATTTGTTTTTTTATTTGTGAGTCAATCAATCTTTGCAAATGATTTTGATTGGGGAAATACTGGGCATAGAGCCATTGGTCAAATAGCCGAGGCTCATTTGTCAAAAAGGATTAAAAGAAAAATTAAGGAGTTATTAGATGGTCAAAGTTTAGCAATGGTATCTACCTATGCAGATGACATTAAATCTGATAGAAAATACAGTAGTTTTTATACTTGGCATTTTGTCAATTTAAATGACGAGGACACCTATGAAAGTTCTACAAAGAACCCTCAAGGAGATTTGGTAACAGGAATTGCGAAGTGTAAAGAAGTGTTGCTAGATAAAAATGCGACAAAAGCAGACAAGGCCTTTTATTTAAAAATGCTGGTCCATTTAATAGGAGATTTGCATCAGCCTATGCATGTAGGAAGACTAAGTGATAAAGGAGGGAATGGATTTCAGGTACAATGGTTTAATAATGGAACCAATATGCACAGGATATGGGATAGTCAAATGATTGATAGTTTTAATATGACCTATACAGAATTAGCGAATAATACTGATGATCTAAATAAAAAACAAATCAAAGCAATGGCTCAAGGATCTGTTGTTTCTTGGGTGAATGAAACCAAAGGCTTGGCCCAAGAGGTTTATGGTTCTGCTAAAACTGGAGAAAAATTAGGATATCGTTATATGTACGATCATTTTGCTACTATAAGATCCCAACTTCAAAAAGGAGGGATTCGATTGGCAAAAGTGCTCGAGGAAGTTCTTAGGTAATTAGTTCAAAGATGAATTAAAAAAGCCTCTCAAAATTTTGAGAGGCTTTTTTTATTCTGTCACTTTTAATCGAGCTTGCGCTGTTACAGAAACTTCTGCATAGTTGTGGTTTAAATAATTTAAATAACCTGTAATGGCAATCATGGCAGCATTGTCTGTGGTATATTCAAATTTTGGAATATAACTAGTCCAACCCCAATGTTGTTCAGCCAATACCAATCGTTTTCTTATCTCTGAATTTGCAGATACACCTCCGGCAATGGCAATATGTTTAATTTGGGTTTGTTTTACTGCATTTTTTAGCTTCTCCATTAATATCTCTATAATGGTATATTGTATTGAAGCACAAATGTCGTACAGGTTTTCTTTAATGAAGTTTGGGTTTTCCTTTTCTTGTTTTTGAATAAAATATAAGATTGCGGTTTTTAATCCGCTAAAACTAAAATCGAGGTCACCAACTTTAGGTTTTGTAAATTCATAGGCTTTTGGATTACCTAACTGGGCATATTTATCCACTAAAGGACCTCCAGGATATGGTAAGCCTAATATTTTTGCCGATTTATCGAACGCTTCTCCCACTGCATCGTCAATTGTTTCTCCTAAGATTTCCATATCAAAATGGCTATTGATCTTTACAATTTGAGTATGCCCACCACTAATGGTCAGACATATAAACGGGAACGGAGGAATTTTACTACCTTCTTCAACGATAAAATGAGCCAAAACATGGGCCTGCATATGGTTCACATCTAATAATGGAATGTTTAACCCCATGGCCAATGATTTTGCAAAAGAAGTCCCAACAAGCAGTGAGCCCATTAAACCTGGGCCTTTTGTAAAAGCGATTCCATGAAGCTGATTTGCATGTATGTTGGCTCTTTCTAATGCCTGTTGGACTACTGGAACAATATTTTGTTGATGTGCTCTAGAAGCAAGTTCAGGAACAACACCTCCATACTTTGCATGCACGTCTTGATTGGCAATGACATTGCTTAAAACCTTTCCGTTGCAGATAACTGCTGCGCTAGTGTCATCACAAGATGACTCAATTCCTAAAATATAGATAGACTTTTGGCTCAAAAGATTAAATGTTTTAAATTGCTTCTGCAAAAATATCGATTCAAATTCAATAGTTATTGAAATTTGAACTTTCTTTGCATAAAATGGCAACATTTTTGATTAGATACCTATGTAGTGCTCATTCATTTAAATAAAAATTGACTATCAAAAACACAATTCAAAAAATATCGCAGTTTCTCAGCTATGTGCTGCTTTTTTTGTTTTTGATGAGCATTGTTTTTTCTATTCCAGGAGTTCAAACAAGATTGGCTAGGACGGTAACAAGAGCCTTGAACAAGGAATTCAAAACAAATATACAGATTCAAAAAGTAGATCTTTCTTTTTTAGGTTCGGTTCGATTAAAAGGGGTTGAAATTAGAGATCACCATAAAGATACCTTACTTTTTGTGGACAACCTAAGTACTTCATTGAGCGATGTTCGAAAAATGATGAACAATGATGTGAATTTAGGGAATGTGTCCTTAGATGGTGTGTATTTTTTTATGAAAACTTATAAAAATGAAACAGATGATAATTTATCTGTTTTTGTTGAACGGTTTAATACAGATTCACCCAAAGATTCTTTAGCACCTGATTTTTTACTTTCTACAAAAAACATTTATTTAAATAATGTTACTTACCGAATTCAAGACAATAACCAAAAAGATTCAGTGTCTTTTGCCTTAAAGCATGCCGGTGGAAGTGTTTCGGATTTCCGTATCGAAGGCGCCAATGTGTATGCCGATTTACGGGGCTTGTACTTTAGTCATTCAACCGGGATTGAAGTAACCAACCTAAGCACAAACTTTTCTTATACAACGACCCAAATGTTGTTCGAGAATACCCTAATAAAAACCTCAAATTCTTTGGTTCAAATTGATTTTCAGTTTAATTATCTAAGGGATGATTTACAGTTTTTTACAGATAAGGTTGGCATCAAGGCGAATATTACTCAAAGTGATGTTGCTCTATCAGACCTGCACAAACTTTATGGAGAAATTGATGGGACAGATGTATTGCATTTTAAGGGTGTTTTTGATGGAAGTTTAAATAATTTTAGAATTAAAGACTTTAACCTGATATCAGATCAAGGGATGAAGATTACTTCAGAAATGAGTTTTAAAAATCTTTTAAGTTCAGATAAGGGATTGCTTTTTGATGCGAACATTAAAAATATCAATTCAAACTATCAACAATTAAAAAGTATCCTTCCGAATTTACTAGGCGAAACACTCCCATCAGAATTGGCTAGATTAGGAAACTTTGATTTGTCAGGCAAGACTTTTGTTAGTGCAGATAAGATGAATGCAAATATTTTGATCAATTCACAAATTGGGCGAGCAAAAGCAGATTTGGAACTCTCTGAAACTGCTGTCATTGACAACGCCAATTACAAGGGGAAAATTTCTTTAACCAATTTTAATTTGGGAGCTTTTCTCAGCAATCCAATTTTAGGAGATGTTAGCTTAGAGGTAGATGTAAATGGTGCAGGGTTTAAATTGGAGAATATCAATACAGGGATTATTGGAGGCATAAAACAATTAGAGTTTAATGAGTATGTCTATCAAAACCTGTATGTTGATGGTTTGTTTCAAAATCGTCTGTTTAATGGGAATTTAAGGATCGATGATACTTTTTTAAAAATGAGATTCAGCGGTTTGGCAGATTTTTCAAAAAGTGTCAATAAATTTGATTTTACAGCAAAAATTCAAGAGGCCAATTTATTAAAAACCAATTTGTTTACAAGAGATAGTATTTCGAATATCAAAGGAGATATCGTATTAGATTTAGTAGGTAATAATTTTGATAATATAATCGGACGTGCAAACTTTACAGATGTGGTATATACCAATCAAAAACAGGCCTATACTTTTAAAAAATTCTCAGTTGTATCTGAACTAGACCAATCTATAAAAACCATAAAAATTAGTTCTGACGACATCGTTCAAGGACAGATTAGTGGTAATTTTTCATTCGGTCAATTAATGCCCATAGCTCAAAATGCTTTGGGGAGTGTCTATACCAACTACAATCCATATAAAGTAGACGCTGGGCAGTATATCGAATTTAATTTTAATATATACAATCAAATTGTTGATGTGTTCTTTCCTCAAATTTTTATAGGTAGTAACACAAGCATTCGAGGAAAAGTTGATTCACAAAGTAATGATGTTATTTTTACCTTTATTTCACCAAAAGTGATTGCTTATGGCAACGAAATTGATAAACTTTCGTTAAGAATAAACACCACGAACCCTTTATTTAATACACATCTTACTGCCGAAAATATCAAGACCAAATACTATGAAGCTGCCAAGTTAAATCTTATAAATAGAACTCAAAATGACACATTATTTTTTAAATCTGAATTTAAAGGCGGTATCAGAAATTCTGAAACTTACAACTTAGACTTTTATTATACTTTTAATGAAGAACAGAAATTTGTAGTAGGTATAGAGAAATCAATTTTTGATTTTAAAGAGAATGTTTGGAATATCAATCCAGAAAACAACAAGGAAAATAAAGTAGTATTTGATTTTAAAAAGCAAGAATTTGTATTTAGCACTTTTAAATTAGCTTCTGATAACCAAGAAGTTACTTTTAGGGGAACTGTAAGAGATTCTACTTATAAAGACCTGAAAATTAATTTTAAAGAGGTTAGTTTGTCTAGTTTTTTGCCACCCATAGATAGTTTGTCAATGTTTGGAGTGTTAAATGGTGATTTGGATTTCTTGCAAAAGGAAGGTGTCTATTCTCCAATAGGGAAACTAGATATTAAAAATTTTAAAATTAACTCCTTTGAGCAAGGAGATTTAAAACTTGCTGTAAAAGGAGATAATTCATATGAAAAATACAATGTAGATTTAAGTTTAACACACAATGCTAGCCAAAGTATTTTTGCTAATGGTGATGTGGATTTTAGTGCTACAAGACCTGAATTGAAGAATTTTATTGTACGATTAGATAAGTTTCAATTGAATGCATTTAGCCCTTTAGGTCAAGACATCTTGACCCGTGTTCGGGGAGTCGCTTCCGGTGAATTCAATGTAAGTGGTTTTCTAGGAAATCCAGTGATGAATGGTGAAATAACATTAAAAGATGCTGGATTAAAGTTTCCGTATTTAAATGTTGATTATGATTTTAAAGGGTTGACAAAAATTTCTTTAGAAGATCAATCTTTTATCTTTAATCAACTAACCTTGCAAGATGTTAAATATGGAACCTTAGGAGATTTTAGTGGAAGGATTTCGCACTTAAATTTTAAAGATTGGTTCTTGAATCTGAAGATAAATACAGATAATTTATTGGTTTTAGACACAGAAGATGCAGAGGAGAGCCTGTATTATGGAACTGCCTTTATTAAAGGGGATGCTAGTATTGTTGGATTAACAAGTAGTTTGCAAATAGATGTGAATGCAAAAACAAATGCCAATACGGTCTTTGTTTTACCACTAAGTGATCTTAAAACGGTAGATAATTACAGTTTGATTCACTTTGATAAAGTGATCAAATCCATTGATGATGCTAAATCACAATTTGCAGTCAATACGCCAAAAGGACTTACTTTGAATATCAATTTAGAACTTACCAAAGAAGCTACTGCCGAAGTAGTAATTGATAAAAAGACAGGAAGTTCTTTGACAGGAAATGGAACCGGAGATATTCAGTTAAAAATTGATACTAGGGGTGGTTTTTCTATGTTCGGAGACTATATCGTAGATAAAGGAAAATACGAGTTTAAAAACAGTGGAATTAACAGAACATTTGAAGTTGAAAAAGGAGGGACTATTTCATGGAATGGTGATCCAACAGACGCTAATTTAAATGTAACTGCAATTTATGTGGCCAAAGCAAACCCAGGAGATTTGCTAGAAAACTTCAACAGTAATCGTAAGATACCAATTAATTTAATTACCCGAATTAGTGGAGGTTTATTCAATTCAAAGCAAGAGTTTGACATTGAAATCCCAAATGTAAACGCAGCTATAAAATCGGAGCTTGATTTTAAAATTAATGACAATAATATTGGAGAAAAAACAAACCAATTTTTATCCTTGTTGGTAACTAATAGTTTTTACAATCCAGATGGTGTTGGATTCGATAGTTCTACTGCAATTATTGGTACAACCTCAAGTGCACTTTCTAGTATACTTTCTGATTTAATTAGTAGCAATGATGGAAAAGTACAATTTGGCGTTGGTTATGATGTTGCCAATAGGAATAATGTTGATAATTTAAATACGGATGACTTGGTCAACGTGTCGGTTGGTACTCAAATTTCTGAGCGCGTGGTGGTCAATGGTAAAGTAGGTGTGCCGGTTGGTTCTAAAACACAATCGAGTGTGGTGGGAGAAGTAAAAGTAGAAGTTTTGTTAAATGAACAAGGTAATTTTAGAGGAGTTATTTTTAATCGACAAAACGAAATTCAGTATTCTACAGAAGAGGAAGGTTATACCCAAGGTGTTGGTTTAACCTATCAGGTAAACTTTAATACGTTGTCAGAATTGCTTCAAAAAATTGGCCTTAAAAACCAAAAGGATAAACTAGTAGAAAAACAAAAAGATAGCGTTGTAGGACCTAAACTTGCAAAAACAGTTAAATTCAAATCAAAAAAGAAGAATGCACAATAAGTATACACTTGTAGTGCTTGCAGCAGGAATTGGCAGCCGTTATGGTGGAACCAAGCAACTGGATGAGGTGTCAACTTCAGGAGCAAGTATCATGGAGTTTTCGATATATGACGCTATTAAGGCAGGGTTTAACAAGGTGGTGTTTATCTTGCGTAAAGATATTTTGGAAGAAGTCAAGACTGATTTTGACGCAAAATTAACAGGCAAGGCAACTGTAGTTTATGTCTGCCAAGAAACGACGAACATACCAGAAGAATTTCAAGATAACGAGAGAACAAAACCTTGGGGTACAGGTCATGCTTTATTAGTAGCCAAAGCTCAAATTCAAGAAGAGTTTTGCGTTATTAATGCAGATGATTTTTATGGCTTTGATGCTTTTAAAACCATGCATCAATTTTTAAAATCAAGTCAAGACCAGCGGCAATACGCTATGGTGGGATATCCAATACAGAATACCCTTTCGGCAAATGGAACAGTTTCTAGAGGCCAATGTTACCTTAATACATCTAGGCAGTTGATAAAAATTATTGAGAGAACTTCCATTGCTAAAAAAAGTGGCCTTATTTATTTCAGAACCGAATCAGGCAAAGAAGAAGTGTTGCCAGAAAGCACCTTAGTCTCTATGAATTTTTGGGGTTTTCATCCTGCTTTTTTCAAAGCCCTGGAAGATGAATTTCATCAATTTTTAAGAATTTTTCATACCTCATTAACCGCGGAATTTTTTTTACCATCGGTAGTAGATGCCCTTTTGCATAGACGATTGGTGCAAGTAGAGGTTCTTGAAACTTCTGCTGATTGGATGGGAGTAACTTACAAAGAGGATAAAGCTTCTGTTGTTCAGAAAATTAAGCAGTTAATAACTGATGGTGTTTATCCTGAAGAACTATGGAAATAATGCTTTTAGATGCTGTTTTTAGTCAATTTATAACAGGTTCTGCATTTGATTCCTATACTACATTAAATTACGGACATATTAATGATACCTATTTGGTTAAGTCCGAGAACGGAACACAATTTGTGCTTCAACGAATAAATAACAATGTGTTTAAAGAAGCTGAAATGCTTATTAAAAACAAAGTGCAAGTTAGTTTACACATTCAACAAAAACTAGCCAATTTTTCAAAGTCTTACATCTACCAACATGTTTTGAGTTTTGTAAAAACAAAGAGCGGAAACTATTATTATGTAGACACCGAAAATTGTTTTTGGAACCTGTCTTATTATATAGAAGAATCTATTACCTATTTGAAAGTGCCAAACTCAGAGATCGCTTATCAAGCAGGTTTGGCTACAGCTGATTTCTTGTCTATGACAGCTGATTTAAGTTTGAATTCAATTTATACCATATTGCCTGATTTTCACAGTATAGATGCTAGGTACAAGCAATTTCTGTCTGCACTGAATATAGCAAGTTCGGATAAGAAAAGTGAGGCGAGTTCGCTCATAAATTTTATTTATAAACAACAGAGTAATATGCGCATTTTAGATTTTGCCTTGGCAAATAAGGAGGTTCCTTTGCGTTTGACTCATAATGACACGAAAATTTCAAACATTCTCTTTGATAAAAAGGGAATGGCGATTTGCTTGATCGATACAGATACAGTCATGCCCGGAATTTTACACTATGACTATGCTGATGCCATCCGAACCATTTGCAATACAGCCGATGAAGATGAGGCAGATCTTAGTAAAGTAAAGTTTGAGCTTGGCTATTTTAAATCCTATACCTTAGGATTTAGTCAAAAGATTAAAGAAAATTGTACCTTAGAAGAAGTAAATCTTTTACCAAAAAGTCTTCAGGTATTGCCTTTTATCATGGGATTACGGTTTTTAACAGATTATTTAAATGATGATATTTATTACAAAACCAAATATGCCAAACACAATTTTGATAGGGCCGCCAATCAGTTTACTTTGGTCAAAGAAATTCAGAATAATTTTGCAGAAATTAAGGCCTATATAACCGAGGTTTACTCATCGTAACATAGCCCTTTTCATTGGCTATTTCGGGGGTGTATTTCGAAATCGTTTTCGCTTTTTTTTCTGATAAATAGATAATTAAATGGTAATTTTATACGCTGTAAATGATGAAAAAAATTAAAAAAATAGCAGTAATGACTTCAGGGGGAGATTCTCCTGGAATGAATGCGGCAATTCGTTCTGTTGTTAGAACTTGCGCCTATTATAATATTACCTCTATTGGTATTTATAGAGGATATGAGGGAATGATTGAAGGTGATTTTATTGAGCTTACGGCTCGAAGTATACACAACATCATTAACAAAGGAGGTACCATTTTAAAATCGGCAAGGTCCAAGGAGTTTAGAACAGCTGAAGGCAGGAAAAAGGCATTTGATCACCTAAAAGAACGCAATATTGATGGGCTTATAGTGATTGGAGGAGATGGAACTTTTACTGGTGGTGTCATTTTTAATAAGGAGTATAATTTTCCTATCATAGGAATTCCGGGGACGATTGACAATGATATTTACGGTACTAGCCATACGTTGGGTTTTGATACTGCATTGAATACGGCAGTAGAAGCTATTGATAAAATTAGAGACACAGCCTCATCTCACAATCGACTATTTTTTGTTGAGGTAATGGGAAGAGATGCGGGTTTTATTGCTTTAAATGCAGGAGTTGGGGCAGGAGCTGAAGAAATATTAATTCCAGAAGAAAACCTTGGTTTGGATCGTTTGTTAGAGTCATTAAAATCAAGTAGAAAATCTGGAAAATCTTCGAGTATCGTGGTGGTTGCAGAAGGTGATAAAATAGGGAAGAATGTATTTGAACTGGCAGACTATGTTGAGAAAAATCTTCCTGAATACGACGTTAGAGTATCGGTTTTAGGTCATATGCAACGAGGAGGGTCTCCAAGTTGTTTTGATCGAGTTTTAGCCAGTAGACTTGGAGTTAAAGCGGTTGAATTGTTATTGGAAGGAAAAACAAATTTAATGGTTGGTTTAATAAACAATAAGGTCAAGCCAACCGAATTAGAAAAAGCGATTAAAGGAAATCATAAAATAGACACAGAATTGTTGAGAGTGTCTGACATTATGTCTACTTAATAATTTAATAAATTTAAAGTAAATGATAAAAATTGGAATAAATGGATTTGGAAGAATCGGAAGGTTAGCTTTTCGATCAGCAATGGAGAGAGAAAATGTACAAGTAGTTGGGATCAATGATTTATTAGATGTTGACTATTTGTCTTATATGCTTAAATATGATTCTGTTCACGGGGCATTTAAGGGAACCGTTGAAGTTAAAGATTCAAAAACCTTAATAGTAAATGGTAATCCGATTCGAATTACTGCTGAAAGAAACCCAACAGAATTGAAATGGGATGAGATTGAAGCTGAGTATGTCTTAGAATGTACGGGTATTTTTAAAACCATTGATGAAGCAAGTCTTCATATTAAAGGAGGGGCAAAGAAAGTAGTAATTTCTGCACCATCACCAGATGCACCTATGTTTGTAATGGGTGTTAACAATACCTCTTTAAAGAAGGAGGATGTTGTTTTTTCAAATGCTTCATGTACCACAAATTGTTTGGCTCCGATAGTAAAAGTTTTACACGATAATTTTGGTATCGTAGAAGGTTTGATGACAACAGTTCATTCTACTACAGCCACTCAAAAAACGGTGGATGGACCTTCTTCTAAGGATTGGCGAGGAGGTAGAGCGGCATTGCACAATATCATACCTTCTTCTACAGGAGCAGCAACTGCTGTAAGTAAAATTATTCCTGCCATGAAAGGAAAATTAACTGGAATGGCTTTTCGAGTTCCGACTATGGATGTTTCAGTGGTCGATCTTACTGCAAAGCTAGAAAAAGGTGCAAGTTATGAAGATATTAAAAAAGCAATGAAATATGCTTCAGAAAACGAAATGAAAGGTGTCCTAGGGTATACGGAAGAACTATTAGTTTCACAAGACTTTGTGGGTGATACAAGAACTTCAATTTTTGATGCAGAAGCAGGGATCGCACTTAATGATCACTTTGTAAAAGTGGTTGCTTGGTATGATAATGAAATAGGATATTCTACGAAATTAGTTGATTTGGTTGAGTATGCTGATTCTTTGTAAAAGAAGATGCATATAATAAAAAAAGTCGCTTTGAGTTTCAAAGCGGCTTTTTTTATTTTACGGCAATCATGCTAATTTCTACATTGACAAATTTAGGTAAATTAGCTACCTCAACAGTTTCCCTTGCAGGGGCAGTTTCTTCATTAAAATAGCTTGCATATACTTCATTGATGGCTGCAAAATTGTGCATGTCCGAAATGAAAATACTTGTTTTAACAACATTTTCAAAGCTCATTTCAGCTGCTTCCAAAACTGCTTTTAAATTCTCCATGACTTGTTTGGTTTCTGAAGCGATCGTCTCTAAAATAAGGTTTCCACTAGCTGGATCAAAAGCAATTTGACCAGAAGTATATAAGGTGTTTCCTGCTAAAACTGCTTGATTATAAGGTCCAATTGGTGCAGGTGCATTGGAAGTAGTGATAATTTTTTTCATTTTTTTAAGGTTCAAAGGTTCAAACCTGCCTTCGGCAGGCAGGGGTTCAGGGATTCAAAGTTACTAAGACAAAAACTAAGATTAAAAGATAAGTTTTTAATTTATCACTCACAACCGTTCACCCATCACGATTCAAAGGTT
Source organism: Polaribacter sp. (assembly GCA_965659055.1). Classification (GTDB taxonomy): domain Bacteria; phylum Bacteroidota; class Bacteroidia; order Flavobacteriales; family Flavobacteriaceae; genus Polaribacter. The sequence continues at coordinate 22,734 of CBFHUV010000007.1, read as the reverse complement.
TTATGGTAATTAATTTTCTAATGGCTAAAATAATAAACGATCGGGCAAGCTCCGTTTGTCCCATTTTAAATCTTGCAATAAACTAGATTTTACACCAATTCTAAAGTAGTACGATTTATTTAACCCAAAGGGAGACCAATCAAAGTTAAAATTCCAGCTGTCTAAATCTCTTGTAAATCCTAATCGAGTATAGGAGAAGCCTTTGTTTTCAAAATCATAGCCAGAACTAAACCGAACGGACCATTTCGGAGATAATTCAATATTTCCATTAAACATAAGTGTATTCGAGCCAATTCCTTTTATAAGACCATTATTGCTGTAATTTATGGCATAAATAAGGTTTAAATTCCAAGGAACAGAAGCCCTGTAGAGTTCAGCTTTCTTTTTTGTATTTGTCTTGGTTTCTGCGTTGTTCGAGTCTTCATTAAAATTAGCCCCAAATTGATTTCCAGTTGTGTTGTCAAAGCCTGGTGTTTTTGTTGAATTCTTTACAAAATCTTCACTAGATATGGAATAATTAGCAGAAAGATTTGCACTGGTAATTCGGAATAATTCTTTATTAAATTTGTCAATACGTCTTCCAGTTCCATCTATTTGATAGGGGTCTAAGATGGCTCCAAAATTAACAGTTAACTTATCTTTTAAAAGAGAAGTACCACCATTGACACTTACTGGACTCCACTTTAAGCTATCTGCAGCAATGTTATAATTGGTGCTAAAATTTAAATTATTTAATAAGGTAATTTTTTTGTCTTCTACCTCAGTGGAATCTCTTGAGGCTAATTTAGCCTCCAAAACATTGTTAACAGAAATTCCTATAGAGTTTGATAAACCGCTTCCTGGTTGCCCGTAAATTCCATTTTCAAAAGGAGAATAGGTTAATATGTCAAGAGGATTTGCACTATTTTGAACTTGTAAATTGTATTGATCTGCAAAATCAGGACGGTATCCATAAGAAATAGAAGGCCGAATAGTATGTCTAATTGACTTTATTCTTCCCTTTAAATTGTAGATTCCATAAATTGTGGTGCTCAGTGCCGCTCCAAGATTGTATTCACGAAAGCTCTTAAAATCTCTTATGGTATCTGAAACCGCCATGGCACTTATTGGATCATAGTTTTTTTGGATATAATCAAAATTCCAAACTTCCTTATAGCTAGCACTTGGTGCCAAAGTAAAGTATTTTAGTACTTTTAAATTGGTACTAGCATTGGCATTGTGCTGGATACCTGCTTTTGCGGTTTTAAACATTTCTGGCTTAAAAAAAAGAGAATCAACAGTGTTAATTCTATAATCTCCTTTAAAACTATAATTTAGTCCAATCTTTTGTATTGCATTTGTCTTTTCTCCATTTTTACCAGTAAAAGGATAAATCCGATCCATATTTACTTGCAAAGACGGTAAGGTCATGGTAATTGCTTGGGTGTTTGTGTTTTGAGAATGAGTGGCTGTAGCATTTAGGTTGAATGGTGTACCCACAAACTTTTTATAATACGAAACTGATGAACTCAAGGTATTTGTTAAAAAATCGTTGGCATTTACTTCATTTAAGGATTCTCGATAATATTTGCTACTTCCCATATTTACTGAAGCAGAAAAACGAGAGTTCGGATTTGATTTTGAGTCTTGGCTATGAGACCAACGAATATTGAAATTTGTACGTTTGCTATAATCGTCAAAACCTTTTAAACTTCGAATTAAATTTTCATATTTAAAACTAAAATTCCCACTGTATTTATAACGGACCACATAATTAGATTGAGCGGTAAAACCCCAACTTCCGTTGGTATATAAATCTCCTAATAAGGTTATGTCAACATAATCATTTAGAGCAACATAATAACCTCCGTTTTGCAAGAAATACCCTTGACTTGTAGTTTGTCCCCAAGCAGGAATTATAAATCCTGATGATCGGGTCTCTGTGGTTGGAAAATATGCAAATGGAATCGCAATAGGTGTTGGAACATCTGCAATCACCAAATTACTGAGTCCTACAATAATTTTTTTCCCGGGTACTAATTTTGCCTTTTTTGTACTAATATAATAGTCAGGATTCGGTTTACTTGATGTTGTGAATTTAATGTCTCGAATATAAATGGTAGAATCATTTACTTTCTTTGTTTTTTCTCCATACGTAATTAAGCCATTTTGATTGGTTTTTAAATTGTAAATAATGGCTTTTTTCGTTTTAAAATTATATAATATAGAATCTTGCTCTGATTCTTGGCTTCCTTGTTTAAATACAGGCCTTTGCTGATATCCTAAACTATCTTTTATTCCTTTTGCAAACAAAGTATTGTTTTGATTGTCAACAATTATAATACCGGCTTTTAAATCAATATCCCCATAAACTACGTGAGCATTATTATATAAGGTAATTTGTTTTTTCTTGGCATCTTGTAACTGATAATCATCAGCATCATGGGTAATAACAAACTCGACAGCTCCCTTTGTAGTTTTTAGACTATCCTTTTTTAGAGTGTCTAAAGGTTTAGTTTGAAGAATGTTTTTCTTGTTAAGTACAGTGTCTTTTTGGTTTTTTGGAATATTTAAAACCTTAGTTTTTGGCTTTATATCTTGTCCATAGCTCAATTGAAAGCAAAAAAGGCTCAGAAAACTTAATAAAAGTATGTGTCGTGTCTTTGTTTGCAAAGCTTTTAATGCTATTTTTGTAAATATGTAAAAATATGCTTCATTCATTGAAGCACCAAATTTGAGTTGCCAAAATTAACTAAAAATTCTCGATGACTAGTCTTCTAAATATCAAATCTATAACTAAAACGAAAGTTTTATGCTTTTTGGTATTGATCCTTGTTTTTATAAGTGGATCGGAAAAGTTGTACGCTCAAAAGAAACTGTATACGGTGGTCTTGGATGCTGGACATGGAGGCAAGGACCCTGGGAATCTTGGAAATGGGTTTAAAGAAAAGAACATCGTTTTAAAAGTTACTTTGGCTGTTGGGAAAATTTTAGAGAAGAACAAAGATATTCGTGTTGTTTACACAAGAACAAAAGATCAATTTGTAGAGCTTTGGAAAAGAGGCGATGTAGCCAATGAGGTGAAGGCTGATTTATTTGTCTCGTTTCATTGTGATTCTCATACTTCTCAAGCTTTTGGTTTGGGAACTTTTGTTTTGGGAGCAAGAGGAAATAGACAAAATCTTGAAATTGCCAAGCGTGAAAACTCGGTAATTTTATTAGAAAAGGATTACAAGCAAAACTATGACTATGACCCAAACTCTCCGGCTTCAATAATTGGTTTGTCTTTATTGCAGGAAGAAAATTTAGAACAGAGTCTTCAATTGGCAAGTCTTATTCAAAACAAATTGACAACAAAGTTAAAAAGACACAATCGAAATGTAAAAATGGATAACTTTCAAGTTTTAAGAGAAACCATAATGCCAAGCGTTTTGGTTGAATTGGGATTCTTGACAAACAAAAAGGAAGGTCGATTTTTAAACTCTAAGAAAGGCCAGCAGGCAATGGCTAAAAATATAGCTGAATCGATTGTTACCTATATCGACCAATTGAAATTAAACACGGTGAAGCAACAAACGACGGTTGTATTAAAACCAGAAGTGAATTCACAAACTATCGAGAAATCTAATCCTGTAATTTTTAAGGTGCAAATAGCTTCTAGTAAAAGAAAAATAGAAACCAAGTCTTATAATTTTAAAGGCTTGAGAAATGTGGAAAGGGTAATGGTGGGTTCTTATTATAAGTATTATTATGGAAATACCACTGCCTATTCAGAAATAAAAAACTTATTGAATGCTGCCAAAAAGGTAGGTTATAGTACGGCCTTTATTTCGGCATTTAAGGATGGAGATAAAATATCAATAAAAGAAGCGTTAAAAACACCATGATTTACTAATAAACTCAAAAAAATAATTAGTAATATTGTTTAAAATTAGTACCATATGTCTAAAGAATTAAAAACTGGTTTTGTTGCAGTTGTTATTATAGTATTGTTTATCTGGGGATATAACTATTTAAAAGGTGAGAATATTTTGTCTCCTAATCTTCGACATTTTTATGTTGAATATAATAACATTCAAGGACTAAAGAAGTCTAGTAGTATTACCATAAATGGGCTTCAAGTGGGAAAAGTGATTGATATTAAATTTAATTCTGACCCGACTAAAAAGGGAAATCTAGTCGTAGAATTATTAATTGAAGATGAATTTGAATTTTCAAAGAAAAGTATAGCAAAAATTTATAGTGCTAGTTTAATGGGGGGGCAATCCTTGGCAATCATTCCATCCTATGATGGTGATTTGGCCGTTAGCGGAGATTACTTAAAAGGTGAAGTTGAATCTGATATTTTTTCATCAGTAGGTGAAAAATTGAATCCACTTCAAGCCAAGTTAGAAAATGTAATTGTAAGTGCTGATTCTTTGTTTTTAGGATTAAACCAAACTTTGGATGTAAGGGCCAGAAAAAGTTTAAATAACAGTATTATTGATTTAGAATTTACCATTTCGGATATCCGAAAAACAATTACTTCAGTCAATGAATTACTTGACTCTAGTAAGGTTGGAATTAAGAATACTTTTGATAATACCAGAATTATAACTAAAAATTTAGCACAATTATCGGACACCTTGGTCAATGCGAATATCGGCGAAATGATTGGTAAGGCCCAAATTTCATTAGAATACATAAATGAAATTATGGAAGGAGTTCAAAAAGGTGAAGGAACTTTGGGTAAACTGGTTAAAGACGATGCTATGTATAATAATTTGACAAGCATGTCTAAAGAATTGGAAGAGTTAATAAGAGAAATGAAGTTGAATCCAAAACGTTTTGTGCACTTTTCTCTTTTTGGTAAAAAGGCTGAGCCTTATGACCCTAATAAGAATACAGAAAAATCAAATAAGTAGCGTTTAATAGACCGCCAAAGTTTATTCAAAATATAAAGAACAGATATATGCAGTATTTACCAAACATAATTTTTGCACTGATTTTAGTTGCTGGAATAGGTTTTTTTGCGAAAAACATTCAGAAATTATTTCGGAATATTCGTTTAGGAAAATCAGTTGATCGATCAGACAACAATTCAAAACGCTGGAAAAATATGGCTAAAATTGCCTTAGGTCAATATAAAATGGTGACGCGCCCAGTGTCTGGTATTTTACACATCGTTGTATATCTAGGTTTTATCATCATTAATATTGAAGTTTTAGAAATAATTATAGATGGATTAATGGGTACCCATCGCGTGTTTCAACCCATTCTTGGAGCAACAATCTATGGGTTTTTGATTGGTACTTTTGAAATTTTAGCAGCCTTAGTTTTTGTAGCTGTTGTGGTATTTTGGTTACGTCGAAACGCTATTAAATTGAAGCGTTTTTTAAGCAATGAAATGAAAGGCTGGCCAAAAAATGATGGGAATTATATTCTTTATTTTGAAATGGTGCTGATGTCTTTGTTTATCCTTATGAATGCAGCAGATATCAATTTTCAAGAATCGGGAATCGGGAATCCAATAAGTCAGTTCGTGTATCCATTATTAAGCGGCTTGTCTGAAAGCACTTTTCATATCATTGAGAAATCAGCATGGTGGGTTCATATCGTTGGAATTTTGATTTTCTTAAATTATTTGTACTACTCGAAGCATTTACATATATTGTTGGCTTTCCCAAATACTTTTTTTGCAAATTTAAATCCAAAGGGACAACTCAATAATTTAGAGTCGGTAACCAATGAGGTAAAATTAATGATGGATCCAAATGTGGACCCATATGCAACTCCATCTGAAGGAGCTGATGCTCAAATGCCAGAAAAATTCGGAGCTTCAGATGTTACTGATTTAAATTGGGTGCAGCTTATGAATGCGTATACATGTACAGAATGTGGTCGTTGCACATCTTCATGTCCAGCCCATTTAACTGGGAAAGAATTATCTCCAAGAGCAATCATGATGAAAACGCGTGATCGACTGGAAGAGGTGGGAAAAAATATTGATGCAAACCATGGCGTTTTTAAGGATGATGGCAAGCAATTATTAAATGATTATATTACTCCAGAAGAATTATGGGCATGTACGAGTTGTAATGCCTGCGTTCAAGAATGTCCTGTAAACATAGATCCACTTTCTATAATCATAGATATGAGACGCTATTTAGTGATGGAGCAGAGTGCCGCCCCACAAGAATTGAATATGATGATGACCAATATAGAGAATAATGGAGCACCTTGGCAATACAATCAAATGGATCGATTAAACTGGAAGGACGAAGAATAAATTCAGTAATCATGGTTCAATTAATAATAAACATTAATTGTAATGGACTTTTATAATAAATGTCACTTCGAGCGAGGTCGAGAAGTCTTTAAAAAATAAAAACAAAGGAATATGAACGTACCTACGATGGCAGAAATGATGGCCCAAGGAAAAACACCAGAAGTGTTGTTTTGGGTTGGTGCTGCAGGAAGTTTTGATGACAGAGCAAAAAAAATATCAAGAGCCTTTGTAAAAATATTACAACAGGCCAATGTAGAATTTGCTGTTTTAGGAGTTGAAGAATCTTCTACAGGAGATGCTGCAAAAAGAGCAGGAAATGAATTTTTGTTCCAAATGCAAGCAATGATGAATATTGAGGTTTTAAATGGCTATGAAGTAAAAACCATTGTAACTTGTGATCCACATTCATTTAATACTTTAAAGAATGAATACCCAAATTTGGGAGGTCAATATAAGGTATATCACCATACGCAATTCATTAAAAAATTGATAGATGAAGGAAAACTTCAGATTGATGGAACCTTGCTTAAAGGAAAAAAATTAACCTATCATGATCCTTGTTATTTAGGAAGAGCGAACGATGAGTATGAATCTCCTAGAGATCTGATAAGACGTTTAGGAGTGAATCTTACAGAAATGAAACGACATAAAACAACAGCGTTATGTTGTGGTGCAGGAGGAGCCCAAATGTTCAAAGAACCTGAAAAGGGGAGTATGGACATTAATGTATTAAGAACTGAAGATGCGTTAGAAACAAGACCTGAAATTATTGCAACAGGTTGTCCTTATTGCAATACCATGATGACAGATGGTATTAAGTTTAAAGAAAAGGAAAATGAAGTAATTGTCAAAGATATTGCAGAATTGATTGCAGAGGCAAACAATTTATAATCATTAAATAGTAAAGCTATGAACACAAAACACATTAGTTTAGTATTAATTTTTAGTTTAATTCTTTTTTCTTGTGGAAAAAAGGAGCCTAAAAAAGTAGTAAAACCAGTAGCGCCGAAAACCGAAATTAAAAAGGAAGAACCAAAAGAAATTGAAGTAAAAGAAGATGTTTTGATCTTTACAGTTCAAATAGGTGCTTTTTATAAAGTAAACCAACGATATTCAGCGCTTCCAAATGTAACGACCTACAATGTAAGTCCTTGGTATAAGTATAGTTTAGGTGCTTTTTCAACCTATCAAGAAGCCAGAACTAGTAGGAGAAACATTATAGACACCTATCCAGGTGCCTTTGTTCAAGCACTTAAAAATGGGAATCCAATTCCTATCAAAGAGGCGTTAAAATAAAGTTTTATCACTAATGGTAAATGACTTCTTTTTTAAGCACTTTTAGATTTTTTCTTGAAAGTAGCTTTGAAAGCCTAGTGTCATTATTACAGCTGTACATTTATCCTTTAAATATTTTTATTGAGTACTATTAAAAACTATATCCAAGCAGCTAGGCTTCGAACCTTGCCTTTATCAATCTCCGGTATCGTTGTTGGAAGCTTTTTAGCAAAAGCCCAGCAGGAGTTTCAGTGGGAAATTTGTGTTTTAGCCCTTTTGGCTACTATTGGTTTTCAAATTTTATCAAATTTTGCCAATGATTATGGTGATGGTATAAAAGGAACTGATGACCAAAGAACAGGAGAAAAGCGTTTGGTCGCTTCCGGGCAAATTTCGCCAAAGCAAATGAAAAGAGCTATTATTATTACTATTATATGTAGCTTAATAATCTCCATTGCCTTAATTTACGTTGCATTTGGAAAAGATGAGTTTTTATTAGCGCTGTTGTTTTTTGGTTTAGGTGTGGCCTCTATTGTTGCTGCTATAAAATATACGGTAGGTAAATCTGCTTATGGATACAGTGGTTTTGGAGATGTTTTTGTCTTTGTATTTTTTGGATTACTAAGTGTCGTTGGAAGTTATTTCTTATTTGTAAAACAATTACATTTCGATGTATTTTTACCGGCTTTTTCAATTGGTCTATTAAGTACAGCCGTTCTTAATCTTAATAATATGAGGGATCGAGAGAATGATGAAAAAGTTGGAAAAAACACCTTGGTGGTTAAAATGGGTCAAAAGACTTCGAAAAGATATCATTTTACGCTACTTTTCTTTGCCTTGATTACAGCTACTATGTACGCAATACTTCATTATCATTCACCTGTTCAATTTCTTTTTTTAATTGCCTTTATTCCACTCTTGAAACATGTGATTTTTGTTTCTAAAAACAGGGTACCAGCGTTATTAGACGGTGAATTAAAAAAAGTAGCCTTGAGTACTTTTCTGTTTGGCATCCTTTTTGGATTGTCATTTGTAATATAATATTAAAATTTACTTTATGAAAAATTTCAAATTAATGCTACTGGCATTTGTATTGTTCGTCGCCTGTACAGAGAAAAGTCAAGAGTTGGGAATTGAAAATGAAATGGACTATGATGTTTCAATCACTAGCAGGTCATTAGCTTCTGTTGGTAGTCAGAAATTGAGAATCGATGATTCTAGAAATAGAGATATTATGGATCAAAGAAAACTTATTAAAACGGGTAATGTTTCTTTTAAGGTCGATAATCTAGAGATCACCTACAATCGAATTAATTTGTTGGTTAAAAAAGCAAAAGGTTATATTTCTTCGGACAACAGTTATAATAATGAAAATAAAATTAGCAAATCGCTATCAGTTCGAATTCCTTCTGATCAGTTTGATCTTTTTATGGAGGAACTGTCCAAAGGGGTTGAAGAATTTGATAGTAAAAACATAACTATTAGCGATGTAACAGCCCAATTTATTGATGCAGAGACTCGCTTAAAAACAAAGAAAGCCTTAGAGCAAAAATATTTGGACATTTTAAAAATGACCAAGAGTGTTACAGAGGTATTAAATGTAGAAAGGGAGTTGGGTAAAATTCGAGAAGAAATTGAATCGACAGAAGGTCGTTTAAAGTACCTTCAAAATCAAGTTTCATTTTCTAGCCTAAGCATTAATTTTTATACCGAAGTGGCTTCTTCTGGAACTAGCTTTGTAGATCAATTGAAAGCGGCTTTTTCAAAAGGTTTGAATAATATAAAAGCTTTCTTTATGCTTTCTATCAGTTATTGGCCCTTTTTTCTTATTTTTATAGCATTGCTTTGGTACTTTAAAAGAAAAAAAACGATCAACACCTAGTTCAATAGATGAAAATTACATTTTATGGTCATTCAACTTTTGGAATTGAAATTTCAGGAAAACTCATACTAATTGATCCATTTATTTCTGGTAATCCTTTAGCGGGGCATATTGATATTAATGCCTTACAACCCGATTATATTTTTGTAAGTCATGCACACCAGGATCATGTTTTGGATGTAGAATGGTTGGTAAAGCAAAGTGACGCTTTAATTGTTTCAAATTATGAAATTGTTAATCATTTTGAGGCCAAAGGATTTAAAGGTCATTCTCTAAATCATGGTGGAAGCTTTACTGTAGAAGAGTTTTCTGTTAAATATGTAAAAGCGGTCCATAGTTCTTCTTTTGCTGATGGGAGTTATGGAGGTGAACCAGGTGGCTTTGTGATTTCTTCGAAAGAAAAATCAATCTATTATGCCGGGGATACTGCTTTAAGTTATGATATGAAGCTGATTCCCTTATATGCAGCATTAGATGCTGTTATTTTGCCTATTGGAGACACCTTTACTATGGGATATGAAGATGCTGCGATGGCTAGTGATTTTGTTGAATGCCCAAGAGTAATTGGTTGTCATTTCAATACTTTTCCACCCATACAAATTAATAGTTCAGATGCTGTTCAGTATTTTAGCGCCTTAGAAAAGGAATTAATTTTACTTGACATTGGGAAATCAATAACGATTTAAAACATGAAAATTTTAAAAGGCTTTCTTCGATTATTGCTTTTATTGCTTGTTGTTTTTCTAGCAACAGGATTGTTAGTGAAAGAATCAAGCTATCAAATAAGAGCAAGTATAGCCAAGCCTTTGCCTCAAGTATTTAGTGCGTTTCATAGAAAGTCTACCTTAATAGACTGGCAACCAAACTTGCAATCTATTGAATCAAATGTCGTGAAAGAAGGAGTTATTGGTAGTAGTTATCATTTAAAAATGACAAAAGAAGTTGATACCATTGATTTTTTGGAACATACAATTGCCTTCATTCCAAATAAAAAAATAACCTATACCCTTACTGCAGATCAACTATTTAAAGTAGATGATTACGATTTTGAAGTTGTAGGAGATTCTACTATTATAACCAAAAATGTTGTGTATAAAAGTGATCATTATTTTATGCAGTGTCTTTTTCCTTATCTAAAAAATAATTTTATAGAGTTAGATCAAAATTATTTAAATAACTTTAAGACATATATAGAAAAACAATAATTATGGAAATTAATATGATCAGCTGGTTTGAAGTTCCTGTCACTGATATGGAAAGAGCCAAGAAATTTTATGAAACTGTATTTAATGTAGAAATCGCAATTCGTGATTTTGGTGGAGTTTTAATGGGGTGGTTTCCACCAGCAGAAGATATTACTTCACCAGGAATTAGTGGATCATTGGTCTGCCATAAAGACTATATTCCCTCAGCGACTCATGGTTCTCTCTTATACTTTAATTCACAAACTGGTGATTTGTCAGATGAATTGTCAAGAGTTGAAGGGGCCGGAGGCACTATTTTACAAAGAAAAACCCTTATAGATAAAGAGATCGGTTATATGGCTCTTTTTTTAGATACAGAAGGGAATAGGATCGCATTATACAATACCTAAACCATTTCTCATCTTTAGATTTAAAAACCTTGATTAGAGCAACCTATAGTAAACACGTGCTAAATTTTAAAACCCCCAGTGGAACTTCTAGAGGGGTATTAAAAACAAAAGAAACTTGGTTCTTAAAATTAGAGAATAATAGTAAAGTAGGAATTGGGGAGTGTCCTGTATTTAGAGGGCTTAGTTTTGATGATACACCTGATTACGAACAGAGACTTGACTGGGCTTGTAGAAACATACATTTAGGCTTGGAGCAATTGCTAATAGAGCTTATCCATTATCCGAGCATTCAATTCGGCCTAGAGCAAGCTTTCTTAGGCTTAAAATCTGAAACCCCTTTTCAATTATTTCCTTCAAAATTTACCGAAGGTAAAAGAAATATTCCAATCAATGGCTTGGTATGGATGGGAGAAAAGGAATTTATGAAGAAGCAAATAAGACAAAAGCTCGATGAAGGTTTTGATTGTATAAAGCTAAAAATTGGGGCCATTGATTTTGATGAAGAACTTGGTTTGTTAGCTGCACTTCGAAAGGAGTATTCGGCAGAAGATATCTCTGTTCGAGTAGATGCGAATGGCGCTTTTAAACCTAATGAAGCCTTAGAAAAATTAAAGCGTTTGTCTCAATATGAACTCCATTCTATAGAACAACCTATTAAACAAGGTCAGCTTGATGAAATGGCAAAGCTTTGTGAACTTAGTCCTTTAGCAATAGCACTTGATGAAGAATTAATTGGAGTCTTTACAGCTAAAGAAAAATTGAAAATTTTAGCAAGGATTTTACCGCAATATATTATCTTAAAACCAAGTTTAGTTGGAGGCTTTTCAGGAAGTGTTGAATGGATAGATTTGGCAGCAAAACACCAAATCCCTTGGTGGATTACTAGTGCACTAGAAAGCAATATAGGCTTAAATGCGATTGCACAATTTACCTATACCTTAGCTAATCCTTTGCCGCAGGGCTTAGGAACTGGTGGCTTATTTACAAACAACATAGAAGCGCCATTAGAAGTGATTCAAGGCGCCTTACATTACAATCCCGAAAAAAAATGGGATCTTAACTTTTAAAGAAAAGTATATGAATTTTATTCAAAAAGGATTTTTAGGAGATACCAGTGTTTGGTTTTATATCTTAACCATTGTGCTCGTTTTTGTGGGGATACAATTTGCAGGAATTCCATTAATACTTGCAGCATTTTTTACTGTAGATGGTGATCTGCAAAAATTTCAAGAAGGTGCATTGACAAATTTTATGGAGATTGGTATGGATTCGAATCTCTATCTGTTTTTAATGATTTTCACCTTTATGATAGCCATTCTTGTGCTATTTCTTTGTGTAAAATATCTTCATAAAAGAGCCTTTGTTAGTATTATTACAGCTAGAGAGAAAATAGACTGGAAACGTGTGTTTTTTGCCTTTGCCTTATGGGGAGGAATTTCAATTGTTACCATTTGTATAAGTATATTTTTATCACCAGAAGAATTTGTTTGGAATTTCAAGCCGCTACCTTTTTTTATTTTGGTTTTTGTTTCATTTATCTTCTTACCCTTTCAAACAAGTGCAGAAGAGTTTATTTTTAGAGGTTATCTAATGCAGGGTTTTGGGATTTTAGCAAAAAATAGATGGGTTCCATTATTGCTAACTTCTACAATATTTGGACTACTACATGGGATGAATCCAGAAGTTGAAAAACTGGGCTATATCTTAATGGTTTTTTACATAGGAACGGGACTGCTTTATGGAATAACCACCTTAATGGATGAGGGTACCGAACTGGCAATAGGCCTGCACGCTTCTAATAATATCGTGGCGGCATTCTTTGTTACTACCAATTGGACTGTTTTTAGAACCGATGCTTTATATATTGATATCTCAGCTCCGGAAGTTACTTGGGATATGTTTGTTTCTGTATTGGTGTTATATCCCTTGTTATTGCTAGTTTTTTCAAAAAAATATGGCTGGAGTAATTGGAAGGAAAAACTTTTTGGAAAAGTACAAAAACCTTTGAATCTTGAAGAATAGCCAATTTCATAAAAGTTTTGCGCTTAATGGAAAGTCCTTTAGTTCGGTAAACGAATTATTAGTCGAATCCAAATTGATTTCTGAATCAGTGCATGTTTTTTTTTATGAATGGTTTTCTGATAAGAACTATATCATAGCGAGCACTTCTGGATCTACAGGAGTGCCAAAATCAATTAAATTAGCAAAAGCTTCTATGGAGGCATCGGCGAAAGCTACGGGTGAATATTTTAATTTAAAACCGGGTACAACTGCACTATTGTGCATGTCTACCGATTATATTGGTGGTAAAATGATGTTGGTAAGAGCACTAATTTTGGGATGGAAATTGGATGTGCAAGCACCAGTTTCAAACCCTTTAGAGCATTCTAATAAAACCTATGATTTTGCAGCTATGGTTCCTATGCAGTTGCACCAATCACTTGCAAAGATTCATCATGTTAAAAAATTATTAGTGGGTGGAGGGGTGGTTTCTGAATCTCTAGTTGCAGAAATTCAATCGGTTCCAACTAAAATTTATGCCTCGTATGGAATGACAGAAACGGTAAGTCATATTGCTGTTAAAGCCTTAAATCATATTAAAGGCGATTTGGCTTCTTATTTTAAAACCTTACCGAACATAAAAGTTTCTGTAGATAAAAGAGATTGTTTGATAATTAAGGCGCCTTCGTTGTCTAAAAAAGCTGTAATTACTAATGACGTGGTTCGCTTGATTTCTGAAGAAAGCTTTGAGTGGTTGGGACGCTTTGATCATGTTATTAATTCTGGAGGAATTAAAATACACCCAGAGATTATTGAGAAAGCCTTGGGAAAATTTATTGAACAGCGTTTTTTTGTTGCTGGAATCCCAGATGCTGTTTTAGGTGAAAAATTAGTACTCCTAATAGAGGGTGCTAAAGATCTATTGCTTGAGAGAAGAATTATGGAAGAGCTCCCTCTTTCAAAATATGAAAGACCCAAAGCTTTTTATTGGCTTGCTTCGTTTAAAGAAACAGGGACAAAAAAAATCCAACGAAAAGCGACGTTGGATTTAATAGTTTATAAGTCTAATAAATAATCTCGAAGATCGGTTTCTTCATCTAACATCATTTTTTTCTTAATACGGTAGCGTGCTGTTTGAACCGAGCGAGGGTCAATTAGTAAAATGCGTGCAATTTCTTTGGTTTGCATATGAAGTTTAACAAAAGCGCAAAATCGCAATTCTGTATTGGTTAAATCTGTGTGCAACTTTATGAGTTTGTCATAAAAATTGTCATTAATGGCATTAAAATGGATCTGAAAACTTTCCCATTCTTTGTCAGACTCTAATAAGCTGTCTATAGTTTGAACTATAGTTTTTACAAGTTTTTTATCCTCAGTTTGAATGCCTTTCACATCCGCTCTAATTTCTTTAAAATATTGCTTATTATGCAATAGATTCGTAGCTAATTGAACCAATTCCTTCTCTTTACTTAATAAATCATTACTAAGCTTGTTTTTCTTTTTCTCCAGTCTGGGTTCAAAGCTTTTTAAGTGAATTATATACAAAACCGAGCCAATAATTACAATTAGTAATAGAATTAGCAAAACAAAAATCAAATACTTTAATTTGCTATTGGAATCCTCTAATATTTGATTGAAGATCTGTACTTTCTCAATGTCAAATTTTGAATTTAAAAAACTAATTTGATCTTCTAGTTTTGTCTTTACCAATTCTTTGCTTGCAATAATTTTATTGAAGACAGAAGAGTCATTATAACCTAAAAGTTCCAAGCTAAAAATACAGTTGCTTGATGATTTAATAGATTGATGAACTTCTACACGAATTGTGTTTATCCCATTTTTGAAAATGTTGCTTTCAAAAAAATGGCTATTAAATAGGCCTTCGTTTTCGTTATCTACAAAACTCAAGGCTAAACTAGATGAAGAAATGCTGTTGTTAGGCATGTTTTCGCGATACAACTCAACACCATTTATATAGATCACTGCACCATCATCACGCTGCAATTTAAATTCATAACCTAAAAATTCCTTCGCATTGGTTAGGTTGATTTCTTTTTCGAAATATTTGGTGATGTCTTTGTTTTCTTCATCAGTTCCAAAATTAATACTGGTGGTAATTTTACTATCTCCATACCCAATAGGAGTGGGCCCAGCTTTCTAATTGGATGTTTTGGTATTTAAATACCAATTATCTGCAAGATTTCCTTGGTCATAATACTTCCAATTTTCACCATTTTTTATAAAAATTTCTTGTGCAGAAATGGGAATAAATGAAAAGATATAGATGATAATGAATAAAATATTCTTTTTTGTCTTCATACAACAAAATTATAGTCAGTTGATAAATTATAGTAGTTCAATATAGTTTTTTTTATCTATGTAGTAGTTTAGTTGTAGGTTTTATTATGTAATTGTAAAATTATAATTTATATTTGTGCATCGATTAAGTTAATATTTATTGGGGGATTAATATTCTATTTAATCAAAGTTAATTAAAAAGTCGTGATGAAAATCACGACTTTTTTTATGTTTAAAACTTGGAGTTACATTTCCATGGAGTGATATACGTTTTGTACATCGTCGTCATCTTCTAAACGCTCTAAAAGTTTTTCTACATCTGCTTGTTGTTCTTCAGATAGTTTTGTTGTTGTACTTGGAATTCTTTCAAAACCGGATGAAATAATTTCTATTTCTTGTGCCTCGAAATAAGTTTGTAAGGCTCCGAATTGCTCAAAAGGTGCGTAGATAATAATTCCTTCCTCATCATCAAAAACTTCTTCAACTTCAAAATCGATTAATTCAAGTTCAAGTTCTTCCATGTCCATTTGAATGTCTTCCTTTTTTAAGGTGAAATTACAGGTGTGGTCAAACATAAAAACGACCGACCCTGATGTCCCTAAGTTTCCGTCACATTTATTAAATGCTGATCTCACGTTAGCTACGGTTCTGTTGTTGTTGTCTGTGGCAGTTTCTAGTAAAATAGCAATGCCATGAGGTGCATAACCTTCAAATAAGACCTCTTTAAAATTCGCAGTATCCTTGTCTGTTGCTTTTTTAATAGCTCTCTCGACATTTTCTTTAGGCATGTTTGCTGCCTTGGCGTTTTGTATAACTGCTCTTAATCGAGAATTGGTTTCAGCGTTTGGCCCACCTTCTTTTACAGCCATAACAATATCTTTACCAATTCTGGTAAAGGTTTTTGCCATAGCAGACCAACGTTTCATCTTTCTGGCTTTCCTAAATTCGAATGCTCTTCCCATTTTTTAATATTTAGTAATTAGTGTCAAGTTTTAAGTAGTCATCAGTAAGTAAGAATTAACTCATTGTTTAATTGATACATTGCTACATATGGTTTTAAATTCTACTGTTTTTTACAATTTTTAAAAGTTATACTTGTAGAACACCCATATTAAATTGCTTTTCAATAGGAGCATGGTTGGCTGCTTCTATACCCATGGAGATCCAGGTGCGGGTATCTAAGGGATTTATAACAGCATCCGTCCAAATTCTTGCTGCTGCATAATAAGGTGAGATTTGATTGTCATAACGTGATTTAATTTTATCAAATAATTCGGCTTCTTTTTCTGAAGTAATTTCTTCTCCCTTCTTTTTTAATGAGGCCTTTTCTATTTGCAATAATACTTTAGCTGCAGAATTTCCACTCATTACAGCTAGTTCTGCGCTTGGCCAAGCAACAATTAATCGAGGATCGTAGGCTTTACCGCACATGGCGTAATTTCCCGCTCCGTAGGAGTTTCCAATGACTATGGTAAACTTAGGAACTACAGAATTACTTACTGCATTTACCATTTTAGCACCATCTTTTATAATTCCTCCATGCTCAGATTTACTTCCTACCATAAAACCTGTTACATCTTGTAAAAATACCAATGGAATTTTCTTTTGATTGCAATTGGCAATAAAACGAGTTGCTTTGTCAGCCGAATCATTATAAATAACACCACCAAATTGCATTTCTCCTTTCTTTGTTTTTACCAATTTACGTTGATTGGCTACGATACCCACTGCCCAGCCATCAATCCTAGCATATCCAGTAAGTATGGTTTGGCCGAAGCCTTCTTTGTATTGTTCAAATTCAGAATCATCAACCAAACGTTTAATGATTTCTAACATGTCATATTGTTCGTTTCTGGCTTTTGGTAAAATTCCAAAAATATCATCTGGGTTTTCTTTTGGAGCGATTCCTGGTTTTTTACTAAATCCTGCCTTGTCAAAATCTCCTATTTTATCTACAATATTTCTAATCTTGTCCAAAGCATCCTTATCGTCTTTCGCTTTGTAATCTGTAACTCCAGAAATTTCACAATGTGTTGTTGCGCCGCCTAAAGTTTCATTGTCTATATTTTCTCCAATAGCTGCTTTTACCAAATAGCTACCTGCCAAAAAGATACTTCCGGTTTTATCAACGATAAGAGCTTCATCACTCATAATTGGCAAATAGGCTCCACCTGCTACGCAGCTTCCCATAACGGCAGCGATTTGGGTGATTCCCATGCTGCTCATAATTGCGTTATTTCTAAAGATGCGCCCAAAGTGTTCTTTATCTGGGAAAATTTCATCTTGTAAGGGCAGGTATACACCAGCAGAATCTACCAAATAAATAATTGGTAATTTATTTTCTATAGCAATTTCTTGTGCTCTTAGATTTTTTTTACCTGTTATAGGGAACCAAGCACCTGCTTTTACAGTAGCATCATTGGCTACAACTATGCATTGTTTCTTTTGGATATATCCAATTTTTACAACCACCCCACCAGAAGGACATCCGCCGTGTTCAGCATACATTCCTTCTCCTGCAAAAGCCCCAATTTCAATAGCCTTGGATCCTTTATCTAATAGAAAATCAATACGTTCTCTCGCGGTCATTTTTCCAGCCTCATGATGTTTGTCAATTCTTTTTTGACCTCCTCCTAATTTCACCTTTACTAAGCGCTGTCTTAGGTCAGAAACAAGCATTTTATTGTAGTCTTCGTTTTTGTTGAAGTTAATATCCATTGAGTTGTGTATTTAGTTTGCTAAAGTAAGAAATTCATGAGAAAATCTATTGTATAAAAGTGAAGAGTGTTGTTGTTTAATAGGCCTTTTACATGCAATGGAAATATTTTCCATGGAAAATAAAAATAATTTTTGTAACTTTGTTGTAGAAACTTATAATAACATAAAATACAAAATGAAAAATATTATCGCTTTTGCCGGATCAAGTAGTAAAAATTCAATTAATAAACAGCTAGCAGAATATACTGCAGGCTTGCTGAATGATGCGAGAACAGAGGTACTTGATTTAAATGATTTTCCGGTACCTATTTATAGTATAGATGAAGAAATAGCCAATGGTATTCCTCAAAATGCTGTTGCTTTTTTGAACAAAATTCAAATGTCAGATGGTGTTGTTTTGTCTTTAGCAGAGCACAACGGGAATTTCTCAGCGGCTTTTAAAAATATGTTTGACTGGATGTCTAGAATTCAAAAGAACTTGTGGAATCAAATTCCAATGTTGTTGATGAGTACTTCTCCAGGTGGTAATGGAGCCAAATCTGTCCTAGGAATTGCTAAAAATGGATTTCCACATATGGGAGGAAATATTATTGCAGATTTTTCTTTGCCAAATTTTAATGCTAACTTTCTTGAAGGTAGGCTCATCAATGATTCATTAAAAGATGAATTGCTAGAAGCAGTATCAAAATTTGAAAAAGTAATTTAAAAAATAAGCAAATGTCAAAAGAGAAAAAACCTTTAGTAAAACAGTATAGTAATGATGATATCACTGTTGTATGGAAACCAGATACTTGTGCACATTCTAAAAAATGTTGGACAGGTTTGATTGAAGTTTTTAATCCAAGAAACAGACCTTGGATTGATTTGAATGGAGCAACAACAGAAAAAATTAAAGCTCAAATAGATGCATGTCCATCTGGTGCTTTGTCTTATTTGTCAAAAGCTGAAGGGTTTTCTGATAAAACGAATGAGATAGAAGTAAACTGTACGAAAAACGGACAGCTAATAGTTTTTGGTGATGTCTTGATTACCAAATCAGATGGAACGGTTGAAAAGCGTGAAAAGCGGACAGCATTTTGCGGATGTGGAGCCTCTGAGAATAAACCTTTTTGTGATGGAAGTCATAAAAATATTAATTGAAAAAGTTAAAATTATGGGAGATATTTCTAAGGACATTAATTCGAAGTTTGTTAATAACAAACTCAAGGCCTTTATTAATTTAAAATATACTGCTCATTGGTTAATGAGTCGGGAAAATGAATTTTTCAAGCCTTTTGGAATCTCACCTCAACAGTACAATATTTTGAGAATTTTGAGAGGAGCTAAAGAGCAAATTAAGGTACAAACAGTGAAAGAGCGAATGATTGAGCGAGCTCCAAATGCCACTCGTTTGATGGATAAATTGTGCGATAAGAAGCTCATTAACCGTTTTCGTTGTGAAGAGGATAGAAGAGTGGTGTATGTTGAGATTTCAGAGGATGGTTTGACATTGCTAAAACAAATTGATGCTGATTTCAAGATAGATTTTATTCACAAGCTCTCAGAAGCAGAAGCCATAGCGTTGAGTAACCTTTTAGATAAAATAAGATAGAGATGCTTAAAAATATTTTATATACAACAGAAAGTCCCTTAGTAAATATGGGACCAATACGATTAAGACAGCCAATTCCAAATCAGGAAATTGAGCAAATTGATCCCTTTTTGTTATTGCACCATTATGGGCCTTATGCTATTAGTGAGTTTAACAATCCTTTTGATTTAGGACCGCACCCGCATCGGGGTTTCGAACCAATTACCCTTTTGTTTAAAGGGGAGCAGTTTCATAGAGATTCTTTAGGGAATGAAATGCTTGTAAAGGCAGGAGATGTGCAATGGACAACTGCAGGAAGAGGTATCATTCATGCCGAAGCACCGAGCAAGGAGTTTGTTAAAAAAGGTGGTGATTTGGAAGGGATTCAACTATGGTTGAATTTGCCAGCAAAGGATAAAATGATTCCTGCAAATTATCAGCATTTAAAAAGCGAACAAATCCCTGAAGTGGTTTCTAAAGATGCTAAGGTGAAAATTAAAGTTGTTGCAGGTCAATTGGAAAATGGAAAAGGGCTCATTACTACTCAAACCTCAGTAAATGTTTTTACTGGAAAAGCCCTTGAGGGAGGAGAAATGAATATAGGTCTTCCCGTTGGTCACAACAGTCTATTGTATTTATTAGATGGAAGCGTAGAAATTAATAATTCTGTGCTTTTATCAAAAGGAGAAACTCAGTTGGTTTCTTTCGGATTAGAAGGTGATGAAATAAAAATTAAAGCCGCAAAAGAAAGTACTTTTTTAATTCTGTCTGGTGAGCCTATCGCAGAAAAAGTGACCTCATGGGGTCCATATGTAATGAATACCCAAACAGAAATTATGGAAGCTCTAAGAGATTTTCAACAAGGAAAAATGGGCTACTTATATTAATTATTAAAGAAAAAATGAAAACAATTATACATAAAGCTGATACCCGTGGTCAAGTAAACCTTGGGTGGCTTCAATCTCAACATAGTTTTAGCTTTGGACATTATTACAATCCAGAACGCATGAATTTTGGTTTATTGCGTGTATTGAACGATGATATCGTTCAGCCCAAAATGGGATTTAGTACACATCCACATAAAAACATGGAAATTATTTCCATTCCACTAACTGGAGCCTTATCTCATCAAGACAGTATGGGTAATAAAAAAGCCATTGAAATAGGAGAGGTTCAAGTAATGTCTGCCGGAAGTGGATTAACCCATTCTGAATTTAATGATAGTGAAACCAAAGCTTCCAATTTTTTGCAATTATGGATCCTTCCAGAATTGATGGAAATTGAACCTACATATGATCAAAAAGTCTTTGATAACGCAGCTAAAAAAAATGCGTTTCAAGTGTTGGTTTCGCCTGTGAATAAGCCTGTTGAAGGTTCTTTAACCATGAATCAACAGGCATACATAAGCATGGCTGAAATGGATAAAGGTACTGAATTAGAGTATGCTTTAAAAGCTGAAAACGGTGCCTATGTTTTTCTAATAGAAGGCAAATTAGAGCTAGCAAATGAACAACTAAACCGTCGTGATGCTATTGGAATTTGGGAAACAGAACAGGTACAATTAAAGGCAAAAACCAATAGTACAGTCTTGTTAGTAGAGGTGCCTATGAATTAATTCAGGTTTTTGATTTTGTGGGTCAATAATTTAGGAGTCAGGTTTTTTTTGTCAAAAAAAAGTGCCTATATTGCATATATTATGCATGCATAATAATTTAAGTTGATTCCATATGAAATACAAACATCTTTTTGAGCCCCTAGATTTAGGATTTACAACTTTAAAGAATAGAATCTTGATGGGTTCTATGCATACGGGCCTAGAAGAAGAAAAAAACGGTATTGATAGAATTGCTGCGTATTATGCAGAACGTGCAAAAGGAGGCGTTGGCTTAATTGTTACAGGAGGAATTTCTCCGAACATTCAGGGCTGGACGGCTCCTTTTTCTGCTCGAATGAGTACCAAGAAGCACGCCAGACATCATCAAAAAATTACGCAAGCGGTGCATAAAGAAGGTGGAAAGATTTGTATGCAAATTTTGCATTCGGGAAGGTATGGTTATCATCCTTTTACAGTAGCTCCATCAAAAATTAAGGCGCCAATTAATCCATTTAAACCTTTTAAATTAACTTCCTTTGGGATCAAAAGGACCATTCGAGATTTCGTGAATTGTGCTGAAATGTCAAAATTGGCAGGGTATGATGGTATCGAAATCATGGGCTCTGAAGGCTATTTGATCAATCAATTTATTGTAACAAGAACCAATAAACGGTCAGATTCTTGGGGTGGTTCTTATGAAAATAGAATGCGTTTACCCATTGCTTTGGTGAAGCAAATTAGAGAGGCTGTAGGCCCTAATTTTATTATTATTTATCGTTTGTCTATGCTTGATTTGGTGGAGCAGGGAAGTTCTTGGCAAGAGGTAGTTGCCTTGGGTAAAGAAATAGAAAAAGCTGGAGCAACTATTATTAACACAGGAATTGGTTGGCATGAGGCTCGAATTCCGACGATTGCGACCTCGGTGCCACGAGCAGCCTTTACTTGGGTGACTAAAAAAATGAAAGAAGAATTAAGCATCCCCTTAATTACTTCCAATAGAATTAATATGCCAGAGACGGCAGAAAAAGTGTTGGCAGATGGCGATGCAGATATGATTTCAATGGCCAGACCATTTTTAGCAGACCCAGAATGGGTAAACAAAGCGCAGGCTGATAAATCAGATGAAATAAACACCTGTATAGCTTGTAATCAGGCTTGTTTAGATCATGTTTTTAAACAGAAAGTTGCAAGTTGCTTGGTGAATCCAAGGGCGTGTCATGAAACAGAACTGAACTATTTACCTACAGAAAACCCT
>CBFHUV010000007.1:0-290 GCA_965659055.1 Polaribacter sp. | reverse complement strand
TAAAAAAATTGCGGTTATCGGTGCCGGTCCTGCAGGATTGGCTGCTGCAACCATTGCTGCTCAAAGAGGGCATGTTGTGAGCCTGTTTGACGCCGATTCTAAGATTGGTGGTCAATTTAATATGGCCAAACAGATTCCTGGTAAAGAAGAATTTCACGAAACCATAAGATACTTTAAAAAACAAATAGAATTGCATGGTGTGCAATTGCATTTAAACCAATTAATGACCTCTGAAGATTTGCTCAAAGAAAATTTTGACCATATTATTTTGGCTACAGGAATCAAACCTA